>JBBSSV010000164.1:0-4688 GCA_038241705.1 Burkholderiales bacterium
AATGCGGCGGATTTCCATGTCCACCTTTTGCTGCGTGGCTTCAGAAACGGTTTTGGCTGACGAACGCCCGAAGTAGGCGTCTTGCTCGCTGTCCTCGTACACCATAGTACCCAGACTCTCCGACATGCCGTAACGAGTAACCATGGAGCGCGCAAGCTTGGTGGCGCGCTCGAAGTCATTGGAGGCACCCGTGGACATCTGGTGCATGAAGATTTCTTCCGCAATGCGTCCACCGAACAGGATGGTGATTTCTTCCAGCATCTTGTCCTTGTACATGTTGACCCTATCATGCTCAGGCAATTGCCAAGTCAGGCCCAGTGCAAAGCCACGGGGCATGATAGTGACCTTGTGCACCGGATCCGCCTTGGGCAGCAACTTGGCAACTACGGCATGGCCAGACTCGTGGTAGGCGGTGTTGCGGCGCTCTTCTTCACGCATGACTGCAGACTTGCGCTCTGGACCCATGACGATCTTGTCTTTGGCATCTTCAAAATCATCCATCTCCACCACACGCTTGTTTCGCCGTGCAGCGAAGAGCGCTGCTTCGTTCACCAAATTGGCCAAGTCGGCACCTGAGAAGCCGGGAGTGCCACGCGCCAAGATATCGGCCTTAACGTCTTGGCCAATGGGCACTTTACGCATGTGAACATAAAGAATCTGTTCGCGGCCCCGAATGTCGGGCAATCCAACCATCACTTGACGGTCAAAGCGACCAGGACGCAACAGAGCCTTGTCCAGTACGTCAGCCCGGTTGGTAGCGGCGACGACAATCACACCTGAGTTGGCTTCAAAGCCGTCCATTTCCACCAGCAACTGGTTCAGGGTCTGCTCACGCTCATCATTGCCACCCCCCATGCCGGCACCACGATGGCGACCGACGGCATCAATCTCGTCGATAAAGATAATGCACGGAGAATGCTTCTTCGCGTTTTCGAACATGTCACGTACGCGGGAAGCGCCAACCCCAACGAACATCTCAACGAAGTCAGAGCCGGAAATCGTGAAGAAAGGCACCTTGGCCTCACCTGCAATCGCGCGCGCCAGCAAGGTCTTACCAGTACCGGGAGGGCCAACCATCAACACGCCGCGAGGTATACGCCCACCGAGTTTCTGGAATCTAGTCGGGTCTCGCAGGAACTCAACGATCTCCTGAACTTCTTCCTTGGCTTCGTCGCAACCAGCCACATCAGCAAAGGTTACGGCGTTGGTGTGTTCGTCCATCATGCGCGCCTTGGACTTGCCGAAGGAAAAGGCACCGCCCTTGCCACCACCTTGCATCTGACGCATGAAAAAGATCCAGACGCCAATCAACAACAGCATCGGGAACCAGGAAATAAAGACTTGCGACAGGAAAGAGGGCGTCTCTGGCTGCTTGACGTCGAACTTGACGTCATTGTTCACCAGGTCACCAATCAAGCCACGGTCCAGAGGGGTCACGGTCGAACGAACGCGCTTGCCGTCTGCGGTCGAGGCGACGATGGTGCGATCTTCGATCGTGGCTTCCTTGATGCGGCCAGACTTCACCTCATCCAGGAATTCTGAATAAGGCATCGCCGTTGCACCAGTCGCGACTCCCCGGTCATCAAACTGCTTGAAGACGGTAAAAAGCACCAGCCCGATTACTACCCAGATGGCAGCTTTGGAAAACATGTTGTTCACGAAGACTCCTTGGCGCTTCCTGCGCCGTCTACACAGCGTAAATTCTACCTGCAATATCTGAAACGGACAAAGTGCATGTCTGGCCAGACTTTGGGAATACAAGCCTCAAATGCCAATCAAACAACAATTAACGAATTTTTCAAATGTCGGCCCAGCAGGAAAATTTCTGACGATTTATCACGGCTGGCTTTGGGTTTGAGAGAGGTCACCGTACTAAACTCTCCACGCATATTTTTCAGTATAAGGTCATATCCTCTGCTATTGAAACATTTGACGAGCAATGCGCCCGAGGGATTCAGGTGGGCTTGCGCAAACTCAACTGCCAGTTCCACCAAATATTCCACGCGCGCGGCATCAGTAATGCTGATGCCGGAAAGATTGGGCGCCATGTCTGACAACACCAAATCCACGCTTTTGCCTCCGAGGGTTTGTTCGAGCTGACTCAGTACCGCCTCTTCGGTGAAGTCCCCCTGAATAAAATCGACATCCGCTATCGGCTCCATGGGGAGCATATCCAGCCCCACAATTGTCCCATGAATCCCGCCGCCAGCGCGTCCAGCCAATTTGCTGCGAGCATACTGTGCCCAGCTGCCGGGGGCGCATCCCAGATCGACAATCACTTGCCCTGCGCGGATCAGGTTCTCCACCTCATCCATTTCCTTGAGTTTATATGCTGCCCGGGCCCGATAACCCTCCTTCTGAGCCAACTTTACGTAGGGATCGTTCAGATGGTCGTTCAACCAGTTTTTATTCAGTCTGTTTTTAGCCATTGGCGTAGAATACTGCCCTGTTTCATATGATTTTGCTAGAGACGACATAGTGTGCTCAGTCGCAGAGTCATTTGTGCATTTCCGAGCTATGCCGGCTTGCTTCATTCACTTATAAAAGCCTTTTACCCACCGCTTCCTTTTGGCCTTGAATTCATGATGTTGACACTTCCAGCTGCACAACGCAGTGCGCTTCGGGCAGAAGCCCATGCGCTTAACCCTATCGTGCTGATCGGTGAGGCCGGTCTGAGCGAAGCGGTCTTGAAGGAGATCGACCTCAGCCTGAATGCCCATGGCCTGATCAAGGTCAGGGTTTTTGGTGACGATCGCGCCGCCCGTGAAGAGATGTACCAGGCTATTTGCGACAGACTAAAGGCAGCGCCTGTTCAGCATATCGGCAAACTTCTGGTGCTATACCGCCCTCAAGTAGAGCCGGTCACCCCACCTTCCAGTGGGAAGGCAGGTCGCGGCTTGCGCGAAGTCACCATCGTCAAGCCTAGCCCCAGCGGCACCAAGCGCCCTACCGTTTCCAAGGTCATCCTGAAAGGTAATGAGCGTGTTACTGCGGGCGGCTCGATCAAGCGCGCCAAACCGCGTAAGCCCAGCACCAAAAAAGGCTCGCTCAACTGACCTTCTCTTTCATGAAGTGCTGAGAACGTTCCCGAAGGTAGCCCAGCAATCAGCAGCATGAAGTCGCCGAGCTGGTGCAGGCGCTACTTGGCCTTCCAGACTAGTAGCAACGCCAGCAAGCTTTGTAGCAGATAGAGCCCGCTGGACAGAGCATGGAGAAGACCGAAGCGCTCTCGCATGGCGGCATCCTGCAAGCCGCCTGGCCCTGCCGCATCGCGGATGGCCGCAATGGCAGGTTGCAAGCCAAAATAGCCGATCAGCGTACAGGCCAACATGGCCAATACCACTCCGACCAGCACCTTGCGGGTGCGCAGCCACTCAGCTCTCACACTATCAGCTTCCGCCCTGACAGCGTCCCGTACCGGCAATGCCAGCAGCCCCAGCAAGATGACCCCGCACACGATGGAAAGCCAAGTTTCCGCCCGAAACATGTTGCCTGCAATGCTGCCAGCCAGACTGCGTTTGGGAAGCGTCGCAAACAGGACCGGCGCCACCAGATAGCCGACTGTCCATAAGCTGCCAGCCCAGATGGTCACCACGACGCGACGCAGGTAGGGAAGAAAGCGCATGCGCGTTGCCTTTATCAGATGTAGCGCACCTTGAGCACTTCATATTCGCGAATGCCAGCCGGCGCTTCGACGCTGACCACATCCCCGGCGGACTTGCCGATCAATGCGCGAGCGATGGGTGACGTCACCGACACCTTTTTTTCCTTAACGTCCGCTTCGTCCATGCCCACGATCTGATAGGTTACTTGCTCGCCGCTTTCCAGCTCTTCCAGGTCGACGGTGGCGGCAAACACGATACGTCCCTCTGCATCGAGCTGAGTGGGGTCAATGATCTGGGCAGCACCGAGCTTGCCTTCGAGTTCAGCAATTCGCCCTTCGACGAAGCTTTGCTTTTCCTTGGCGGCATCATATTCGGCATTTTCCGACAGGTCGCCTTGAGCACGTGCTTCAGCAATGGCGTTGATGACAGCGGGACGTTCTTTGGTTTTCAGGCGCACCAATTCTTCCTTGAGAAGGTCGGCGCCATGTTTAGTAAGGGGAACTGAGTTCATAATCCGTAAATGGTGAAGTCAAAAAAACACAGAGGTCACAAAAAGACACGGTTGCGCGCGCTGTTTGCGACCTCTGTAACTTGAAAGGTAAGTATAGGTTAGATGAACTCAGTGTAATGACTTATGCAAACCTTGTAAATCGTAGACCTCCAGTTGATCTTGATGGGCGATGCCTTCGACCGCCGCCTCAGCGCCGGCAATTGTGGTGAAGGTCGCGACCGCGCCAGCCAAGGCCGTGGTGCGAATGGTACGAGAATCGACCACTGCACTGCGCTTGTCTTCGACAGTGTTGATGACCATGACAATTTCATTATTCTTGATCATGTCCACCACATGCGGACGTCCTTCTGCCACTTTGTTGACCGTAGCCACTGCGATCCCGGCTGCGGCAATCGCTGCGGCTGTGCCTTTGGTCGCCACTACCGAGAAACCATTTTCCACTAACCCCCGCGCCACTTCGACTGCCCGCGGCTTGTCGCTACCCTTGACGCTCAGGAAGACCTGGCCGGATTCCGGCAACTTGACGCCAGCTCCAAGCTGAGATTTGACAAACGCTTCTCCGAAGCTTTTAC
>JBBSSV010000165.1:0-4680 GCA_038241705.1 Burkholderiales bacterium
CCATACATGATTTGCAGTTCTGATCCACGCCCTGCCGCACTGCGCTTGATGAACTGATGGAATCGGTCGGCTTCACGGGTGAAGCCCAGCAGATGCAAGGCGCGTACGACAAAGACCGAATCGCGCACCCAGCTGAAACGGTAGTCCCAGTTGCGTTCCCCGCCAATGGCTTCCGGCAAGGAAGTCGTCGCCGCCGCCACGATGGCACCCGTACGCTCGAAGGTCAGCGCCTTCAGCGTCAGCGCCGAGCGCAACGTGTGCTGGTCTAGTTCGAAAGGCACGTCGATCTGGTTTGACCAGGCCCTCCACCAATGACAGGTATGGTCGAAATCATCATCCAATGTGGAAAAGTCCGAGAGCGGGCTATGCCGAACCGTGCCATCAACGAATTCCGGGTATTCAAAACGCAGTTGAAAACGCAGCCGTCGTCCTTTCGCGACCGTAAAGCGAGCGCGCAGAGAATGGTGGTCGATGACATCCAGCGGGATTTCGGCATGGATGATCAATCCTTTGTTGCTGCCAATGGCGGTATACGCGCCGCTCTCATGGCAACGTACGTGGGGTACGATTTCGCCGTAATCAAAACGTGGACAGATGTCGAGCTCCATGTCTACTTCCCCGGCAAGGCCTTCGACGATGCGCACATGCTCAAAGCGAGAATGGATGCTGGGATCGCTATCCATGGCAAGGAAATCCAGCAACCTGACTTCACCCCGGGTGGTATGGAAACGCGTTTCCAGCACCATGGTGCCCGGCAGATACTGGCGAGAAGTAGTGAAATCCTTGTCGGTCGGGCTAATGGCGCAATAACCGCCCTGCTTCCAGTCCAGCAAGCGACCGAACAGGCTGTCATCGTCCATACGCGGCATGCAGCACCAGTCAACGGAACCGGCACGAGAAATCAACGCCAGGCAATGGCAATCACTGATCAGAGCGTAATCGTTGATCGGTGGGTAAGGTGTTGTTTGTGTATTCATCCGTCCTTGTTTCCTTCGATAAGTCATGACCAAAATAAAGCGCCCTCCTTCCGCCCAATACGAAACGTATACAAGTCGCAAAAAAGGTGCTGATGTTTTTAGGGTTGACTAGATTTCACCTTGGCTCGAAAGCTGGCTTGTTGTCCTTGCGCAGATTTTGCATGGGTTCGTCGAAGCTGCGGCGCAATTATTACAAGGTGGAAGCGGGATTTTCCAAGATTAGCAAGTAGACAACATGGCATGGCCCTTGCATTCCATCTGGTTTTCACCGATCAATCGGAGAGCATTCACCATGACCGTAAACGTATCCGACTTTTTATTGCAACGACTTCATTCCTGGGGAATCCGCCGTGTCTTTGGTTATCCTGGGGACGGCATCAACGGCATCATGGGCGCCTTTGGCCGCACCGATGATGTCGAGTTCGTGCAGGCGCGCCATGAAGAGTTGGCGGCCTTCATGGCCTGTGCCCATGCCAAATTTACGGGCGAAGTCGGTGTCTGCCTGGCCACGTCCGGGCCTGGTGCGGTTCATTTGCTCAATGGCCTGTATGACGCCAAGCTCGACCATCAGCCTGTAGTGGCCATCGTCGGCCAGCAGGCACGCTCGGCCATTGGCGGTGACTACCAGCAGGAAATTGACCTGATTTCCCTGTTCAAGGACGTGGCGCATGAATACGTGCACATGGCCACCACCCCGACACAGGTGCGACACCTGATCGACCGTGCGGTGCAGATTGCCAAAGAAAAACGAACGGTGACTTGCATCATCCTGCCCAACGACTTGCAAACGTTGGACGCCGTTGAAGTGCCGCCGCGCGAACATGGCACGATCCATACCGGCATTGGCTATGTCGGCCACTCAATCGTGCCCGAAGACAAAGATTTGAAAATTGCTGCCGATGTACTGAATGCCGGCAAAAAGGTGGCCATGCTCGTCGGTGCCGGCGCGCTGGATGCAACGGACGAAATCATTGAAGTCGCCAACCTATTGGGTGCTGGCGTAGCCAAGGCCTTGCTGGGCAAGGCGGCTGTGCCGGACGACCTGCCTTACGTCACCGGCTCTATCGGCTTGCTCGGCACCAAGCCCAGTTGGGACATGATGAATGAATGCGACACCTTGCTGATGGTCGGCTCGTCCTTCCCCTATTCAGAGTTCCTGCCCAAGGAAGGCCAGGCACGTGGTGTGCAAATCGACCTTGATCCACGCAAACTCAACCTGCGCTATCCCATGGAAGTCGGTTTGGTCGGCGACAGCAAGGCTGTACTGCGTGCTCTGATTCCACATCTGAAACAAAAGTCTGCAGACAACTGGCGCAAGAACATTGAAAAAAACGTAGACCGGTGGTGGCGCGTGCTCGAAGACCGGGCGATGAACGAAGCCAATCCTATCAATCCGCAGCGCGTGTTCTGGGAACTATCCAAACGTCTGCCGGACAATTGCATCATTAGCAGCGACTCGGGCTCGGCCGCCAACTGGTACGCTCGTGACCTGAAGTTCCGGCGCGGCATGAAAGGCTCGCTCTCCGGCGGACTGGCGACCATGGGCCCCGGCGTGCCCTACGCCATCGCTGCCAAGTACGCCTATCCCGACCGCCCCGCGATCGCCTTGGTGGGCGATGGCGCCATGCAGATGAATGGCATCAGCGGCTTGGTCACGATTGCCGGCGCATGGCGTCAATGGAGTAATCCCTGCCTAGTCATCATGGTGCTGAATAACGGCGACCTAAACCAGGTCACTTGGGAACAACGCGTCATGGAAGGCGACCCTAAGTTTGAGGGTTCGCAAAACTTGCCAGACTTTCCATATGCCGCTTATGCCGAGTTGTTAGGCTTGCAGGGCATCCGGGTAGACACGCCAGAAGACATCGGCGATGCCTGGGACCGGGCGTTGAGCGCAAAAGTACCTACGGTGCTGGAAATGGTAACTGATCCCGACGTCCCTCCCCTACCACCACATGTCTCGGTGAAACAAGCCAAGGCGTACATGTCTGCATTAATTCACGGCGACCCCGACTCGGTCGGCGTCGTGATGTCATCGGCCAAGGAAGTGTGGGACGGCTTGTTCCCTAGCGGGGAAAAATAAGCCTTCTTGCTTTACTGCCCCTCTCACTTGCCAATCGATGACAGTGCAAGATTTTTGATGAACACAAAGGAGTCAATGATGAACACACCCAATTTCAAACAACATGCCCTTCACGCTGCCTGTGCCATGGCACTAGCGTCTGTAGCATCTCTTGGCATGGCACGAACTGTCATGAACCAAGAGACCCATGATCGTGCTGCCACCGACCCCCAAGCCGCCACTATGACTAGCGCCGACGACCATAACAATGCTGGGGCTTCCAGCATGGAGAAAACCGATACCAGTCGTGACCAAATGCAGGATCTTGCCAAGCAACTGCAGAACTCGCGTGACGTCGCTGAAAAAATGGCTGCCGACCCCAAGGTCAGCAGCTTGATGAAAGAGGCCAAGGGTATTTTCTTCATCCCGAAATATGGCCAAGGCGCCCTGATCGTCGGTGCCAAGGGCGGACAGGGTGTAATGGTGGCCAATAACAATGGCACCTGGAGCAATCCTGCCTTCTACAACATGGGGGGCATCAGCTTCGGTCTCCAAGCTGGTGTTGAAGTCGGCGAAATTGCCCTGCTGCTGATGAGCGACAAGGCGGTCAATAGCTTCAAGCAAGACAACAAGTTTTCGCTCAATGCCACAGCTGGCATGACCATGGTCAATTACACTGCCAAGGCACAAGGAGAAGTCGGGCGTGGCGACATCGTGGTTTGGTCCGATACCAAGGGAGCTTTTGCCGACTTGGCTGTTGGCGTCACCGACATTAATTTTGACGATGACGAGAACCGTTCCTTCTATGGCAAAAAAGTCATGGCTGCGGAGATCATGAAAGACACCAAAACACATGAGAAAGCCAAGGCGTTGAACCAGGTCTTGGCAGGGAAATAAGTCAATCGCTTGTTGACTGGAGACGGCGAACGCTTCGTTCGCCGTTTTTTATCCCCAACGGGAGCATGCCGTGCCCGAATCTTTCGTTGCAATTGAAAAAACTAGCGTCGCGGCCTATCGCATTCCTACCGATCAGCCCGAGTCAGATGGCACGCTCGCCTGGGGTTCGACCACATTGGTGCTGATACAGGTCGAAGCTGGTGGCAAGACCGGCCTGGGCTACAGCTACGCAGATACTGCCACGGCCACCCTGATTCACGACAAACTGGCACCTTTGCTTGTTGCGCAGGATGCCATGAGCATTGCTGCGCGCTGGCACGACATGGTGGTCGCCATTCGCAATCTCGGGCGTGCAGGCATCAGCTCGATGGCGATCTCGGCCGTTGACGTAGCACTCTGGGACCTGAAGGCCAAACTGCTTGAACAGCCATTAGCTGCTCTTCTTGGTCAGGCTCACGCTTTCATTCCTGTGTATGGCAGCGGTGGCTTCACCAGTTACACCCTCAGCGAGTTGCAGCAGCAGTTTGAACGCTGGGGCGAAGACGGCATGCGCCGCATGAAAATGAAAGTTGGTCGTGCGCCAGATCAGGACGTCAATCGGGTCAAGGCGGCGCGCAAGACCATGGCGGATTCGGCTGAACTGTTCGTGGATGCGAATGGGGCCTATACCCGCAAGCAGGCGCTTGAATTTGCCGAGCATTTCAAAGACCTGGGGGTCACCTGGTTTGAAGAGCCAGTCTCTTC
>JBBSSV010000166.1:0-4633 GCA_038241705.1 Burkholderiales bacterium
ATAGGTCACTTCGTACTGCTGGCTGCGCAGCCAGCGCTGCACCATGTCGAACACTACCATCACGCGCGCATGGCCCAGATGACAGTAGTCATAGACTGTCATGCCACAAACGTACATGCGGACTTTGCCAGGCTCGAACGGCGAAAATGGCTGCTTCTCACGCGCCAGCGTGTTGTAGATTTTCAGGTCATTCATGGATGCTTATTTATTTTGGCAAGAATTCGGTACAAGCGGCACGGTTAGTACGTCGTGCGGTGCAGCCGTTTCCTAGCCATTCAAGGGAGCAGGTGTGATTTGATAAAATGCATATTTTCGCGGCAGTATAGCATTGACGAAACGGGGTTCTGGCGCGCCGCCAGGCCCAGCGCGATCTTCAGGAGAACAGATGATGCAGCATCGTAGGACATTCTTTACCGGCATAGCAGGTATGGCGTTGATGCTCTGTGGCCTGCTGCCGCTGCATGCCAAGGACACAACGCAAGCTATCGACAAACCAGCCCAAGCTGCCGCCGCGCCCAAGGTCGCGCTGCAAACCAACATGGGCAAAATCGTGCTCGAGTTGCATCCGGACAAGGCCCCCAAGAGCGTGGAAAACTTTCTACGCTATGTGGATGCCGGACGTTATCAGGATACAGTCTTCCATCGTGTGATTGAAGGCTTCATGATCCAGGGTGGCGGTTTCGACAAAGACATGGTGCAGCAAAAAACCTTTGCACCCATTGCCAACGAAGCAGCCAATGGCCTGAAAAACAAGCGCTACACTGTGGCCATGGCACGCACGTCCGACCCTCATTCGGCCTCATCGCAGTTCTTCATCAATACCAACGACAATGCTTCCCTTGACCACCCGTCGCCCGATGGCTGGGGTTACGCTGTGTTTGGCACAGTGGTCGAAGGACAGAAGGTGGTGGACCGCATCCAGCAGGTACCCACGTCGCGTCAGGGACTTTTTCAGGATGTGCCGGTCAAACCGGTAGTCCTCCAGTCGGCAAGGCTGCTTCCCTGAAGTCCTAGCCACATTTCCCTTTTCCCAACTCCTTGCACGTCAGGGAGTCTTTTGATTCATTATTTTTAAAAGGATTGATATGGCAGTCATTCTCACGACCAATTTCGGTGACATCAAGATCGAGCTTGATACAGATAAGGCCCCCAAAAGCGTGGAAAATTTTTTGTCCTACGTCAAGGATGGCCATTACGACGGCACCATCTTCCATCGCGTCATTGATGGTTTCATGGTTCAGGGCGGCGGCTTCGAACCCGGCATGAAGCAAAAGCCTTCCAAAGAGCCAATCGAGAACGAAGCCAAGAATGGCTTGAAGAACGTCAAATACACTGTGGCCATGGCGCGCACCAACGCACCCCACTCGGCATCCTCCCAATTCTTCATCAATGTGGGCGACAACGACTTTTTGAACTATCCGGGCCAGGACGGCTGGGGCTACTGCGTTTTCGGAAAGGTGGTTGAAGGTATGGACGTGGTTGATAAAATCCGCGGTGTTCCCACCACCCGTACTGGCATGCACGCCGATGTTCCGGCGCAGGATGTCATCCTCGAAAAAGCACAGGAAGTCTAAGTGACGCCTGACATCTGTTCGGACGCGCCCTGCTTGGCACATGGTCCCTTTAAGGCAGATTGCCTTGCCTGACGGGATAGTGGACGCGAAGCCAGAGACGACAGCAGCGCAATCTTCAACGGTTGCGCTGTTTGTTTCGGATGTTCATTTGCAGCAGGGTTTGCCGAGAACCACCCAGGCCTTTCTGCATTTCTTGCAGGAACAGGCAGCGTCAACGCGTCAGCTCTACTTGCTGGGTGACTTGTTCGAGTACTGGGCGGGAGATGACGACCGGCTTGACCCGTATCACCAGAGCATTTTGGCGGCTTTAAAGACGCTGTCAGACCAAGGCGTGGAACTGTTCTGGATAGCCGGCAATCGTGATTTCCTAGTGGGCGAAACCGTGGCCAAGCAGGTTGGCATGCAGCGCTTGCCCGACCCCTGCATCGTTGCGCTAGGCGGGCAGCGCATCATCTTGTCGCATGGCGACGCCTACTGCACGGATGACCATGGCTACCAGGATTTTCGTCAGCAAGTGCGCGACCCGGCATGGCAGCAGCACTTCCTGCAACAGCCGCTCCCGGCACGTAAACAGGTGATTCAGGGGTTACGTACACAAAGTCAGGAAGCCCAGCGTGAAAAGTCCATGGAGATCATGGATGTCAATCCCGATGCCATTGCTCTGCTTTTCCGGCAAAGCGATGCGGCCATCATGATTCATGGGCACACCCACCGTCCGGCACGCCACCTGACGCAGCAGGACGACAGCCAGCAACTGCGATACGTGTTGCCTGATTGGGAATATGACAGCCAGCCGCTACGCGGTGGCTGGATTGCTCTGACCGATGACGGCACACTACATCGTCATGGCTGGGATGGCAGAGAAATACTGAACAGCGACATGGTCGAATGATTGCCACGCGCACAAACTAAAAAAATCAGTGTGCGAGCGCAGCCGCTTTCAGAGAATTCAGGAAAACTGTTGTTTGAACTCGTGCAATTCCTTGCGTAGTGCCTCCATCTCTTCCTTCAGAGAAACGATTTCGGTCTCGACCTGACCCAGCCTGTCTTGGCGGCTTAAGACAGGCGCTGCCGCACTTGTCATGTCTGCTAGGGCACCGACGTCATCGCCGCACAACAAGTGTGCATAGCGTGATTCCTTGGTTCCGGTGGTGCGCTCCAGGCGCGCCACTAGCGGTGGGTACTTGTCTATCAAGAATTGCAGAGCAGACTCGACTTCCGTCCCCGACGAAAAGACATGCAAACGGCCACTGCGACTACGGATTTCTCCCGCAGTTTGTGGCCCGCGCAAGGCCAATACCGTCAGTACGGCCAGGACCTCCTGCGGCAGCATCCATTGGATGCGCAAGCGGTGTTCATACTTAGGCACGCGCGCCCCGGCCTGATTGACCGCAGCTACCAAGCGCTTTCCGGTCAGACTGTCCAATGCCGCTCTGATTTCTTCCTCGTCCACCACCATGACTGGGTCGCGGCTGGTGAGTTGGTTGCAGCCACTAATCAGGGCGTTCAGGGTCAGGGGATAGTTGTCGGGCGTGAGAGCTTCCTTTTCGGCCAACACGCCAAGTACACGCAATTCGATAGGTTCCAGTACATCGCGATCGGTGATCAGGGTGTCATCAGCAGACATGGCAAACTCGAATAAGAAAGAAAACGAAGGGTTATTGCACTAGCTTGTTGAGTTGTTCCGGATCGAATTTGTCCAGGCCTGGTACGGCCTCACAATTGATGCCGGCCTGTTGCAGAGCTTCTACGATCCTGACGAGTTGGTGCTCTTGGCTGGCGGCATTGTCGATCAACCCTTCCAAAGCCTTAGACAACGGATCATCAGCCTGCGGCGTCACGCCATAGGCGGCGAACATACGTGCGGCGGCTTCTTCCTTGATATTGCCTTCTGATTTCTTGATGATGCGCGCCGGATTACCGACGGCCGTGGCGCCTGGCGGCACCTCTTTGACGACCACCGCGTTGGAGCCAACTTTGGCACCCTCACCTACGGTGAACGCGCCCAAGATCTGGGCACCGGCACCGACAATGACACCGTTTTGCAGCGTCGGATGACGTTTGGTACCTTTGTTCGTGGAAGTGCCACCCAAGGTCACACCCTGGTAGATGGTGCAGCCATCACCAACCACTGCGGTTTCACCAATGACCACGCCGAAGCCATGATCGATGAAAACGCGGCGACCAATGATTGCTCCCGGATGAATTTCGATTCCGGTCAGCCCACGGGTGATATGCGAGAGGAAGCGTCCTAACCATTTCCAGTCGTTTTGCCAGCACCAGTGGGCGCACCGATGCATCGCCAGCGCGTGCAGGCCGGGATAACAGGTCAGCACTTCCCAGGTCGACCGTGCGGCCGGGTCACGCTGCATGATGTTGTCGATGTCTTCTCTGAGCTGGCTAAACATAATGGGTCACAACGGAAAAACGAAAGCAACGAAGATAATTCAAAAACAGGCAATAAAAACGCAGCGCCGGGCGCTCAGGCAAGTGTCCGGCGCTGCGTGTTCGTAGTTCGTGTGCAGGATGGCGCTCTAGCGTGCTTGAGCCAGTCGCTGACGTCGAGCTTCATACAGACAAACGCCCGAGGCCACTGAGACATTCAGGCTCTCAACCCCACCCAACATGGGAATGTGCACCAGGAAATCGCAGGTTTCGCGCACTAGGCGCCGCATACCTTCGCCTTCGGAACCCAGGACCAGTGCCGAAGGCCCCGTGAAGTCGGCATCATAGATGGTCTGTTCGGCATCGTCCGTGGTGCCCACCAGCCAGATCCCTCTTTCCTTCAGTTCGCGCATAGTACGCACGAGGTTGGTGACTGTGATGTAGGGCACCGTATCGGCAGCGCCGCTGGCGACCTTGGCAGCAGTCGCGTTCAAACCCACGGCCCTGTCCTTGGGAACAATCACGGCGTGCGCACCAACGCCGTCGGCCACGCGCAAACAGGCACCCAGATTATGCGGATCGGTAATGCCATCCAGCAGCAGGAGCAACGGCGGTCCTTCGACCACGTCCAGCAGTTCATCAAGATTGCGCGCTAGCGATAGCTCACCAACCAT
>JBBSSV010000167.1:0-4614 GCA_038241705.1 Burkholderiales bacterium
AGGATTGGGAGGGAATACTCACCACAACATCAGAACCTCACTGGAATGCCAACCTTGGTAGCTAGGGAGACCCTCAGGTGTACATAAAAAAGAAGGATTAAAACAATGATACAAACTTCAAACTTTCAACTGGGCGACTGGCACGCTCAAGCCAATCTACATGAAGTCGGCAACGGCACCATGATGGCTGTTATTTCTGCCTGTAATATTCATGACTGCAAGGGCACTACCGCTCGCCACACTGTGGTCTTTGATGACCGTGAACAGCGCACAACCTTTGATGAGAAAACCGGACTAATCCGGCGCTTGCTGCAGGATCGCTACACTAGCTAGCGCAGACGTGCAGGCATGGCGTTTGCTATGCCTGCTGTAGTGTGCCAACGGCTGCCCACGGGCAGCTTTTTTCTTCATTCGACCGGATACAGGAGGCAAGCCAGATGGGTAAGTTAACCAGCACGATTTCTCCCAGCATCACCACCATGATCCGCATGGATCATGGTCATGTCATGTCCATGTTTCACCGCTACAAGCACCGCTCCACGCCCAAGGCCAAAAAGGCGCTGGCCGATACCATCTGCCTGGCGCTGGAAGTACATGCGCAACTGGAAGAAGAAATTTTTTATCCATTGATGCAGCGCTTGGCAACCGATCAGGACGTGGTCGACAAAAGCAAGCCGGAACACGATGACATGCGCCAGCTGATTCATCGGCTGCGACGTACGCGTCCCAGCGATCGGACCTATGACGACGTTTTCATGGCGTTGATGAATGATGTGATTCATCACGTCGCCGACGAGGAAACCATCCTCTTGCCGGATGCCGAGCGCCTGTTGTCAAAAGAAGAATTGAATGAGTGGGGGGCGCGCATGAACAAACGTCGCCTGGAACTGCTAACGCCACGTGCCGGTGAACTGGTGAGTGCCAATGCGCGTCTGGTCGGCAACAGCAAGCTCATGATGGCCGTCGGAGCGGTGCTGGCCGGGACGTATCTGTTCAAGCGTGCGCGCGAGGGCGGCCGCGCGCCTTGACGCGCAGACTGACTTTCAGTGCAGGCGTCACCACCTGTCGGAAAGGGTTGTGCCCGGGCTGGCCAGGATGCTGGCTCGGCCCAGAGTTGGTTGTTTCTTCCACACGGGAAAGTTGACGCGCAACTTTCGGACCTTGGAATATGCATTCTCTCAAGGTGAGGTTTGTGCATACGCTGCTATCATTCACGGTATCAGGAGGCGTGTGCAAATCTGCTGAACAAGAGGCGTTCATGTGGCCCAACCACTGCAAAAGACCGGGCCAGTCATGCGTAAAATAAGCTTCTTTCCAGCTGGCATGCACAAGCAGCGGGTGCTTTTCGTTCTCAACCACTTTCACTGACAGGATTGACTATGGCGTTGATAAGCTCCTACCGGACCACGTCCCACGTCTTGAACATGAAAAGCTGGCCAGAGGCCATGCATGACGGCATGGTGGCGGGCAGCTTGACGAGTGTCCTGTCGACGGCGGCTCTAGGAGTCTGCGGGTATATGGAAACCGGCTCGCCCTTTGCCCCGACCAATGCCATCAGCCATTGGGTCTGGAAGGATGAAGCCTTTCGCCAGGACCTGCCCAGCGTGCGTCATACCCTGACGGGCTACAGCATTCACCACGGCTCGGCAATTTTCTGGGGCGTACTATATGAAAAGTGGTTTGGACAGGTCGCGGTCAAGAAGTCCCTGCTACCGACCTTGGCGAGCGGACTGGCGATGGGCGGCCTGGCCTGCTTCATCGACTATGCTTTCACCCCCAAGCGGCTGCAACCTGGTTTTGAGCAGCGCCTGTCACGCCGTTCAATGGCAGTGGTGTACGGCGTGTTTGGCCTCGGACTGGCGTTGCGCAGCTTGCTGGCTGCCCGTCACCACTGAAGGCTACCTCGCTTAAGTAGGCAAAGGAGAGCAGCCCTTGCTAACCGAAATCGAGCTGCAGCGCTTATTTACTTGGGAAACATTTCAAAGGCCTCGCCAACCTTCAGGGCGATCAGGTCATACAAGGAGTGGCGCGGCTCGGGGCCGGTACGCTCGAAGCCTTCTACCGTATCCGGTGCCATGCCCTCAGGCGGCGTCACGAACTGCATCCAGCCTTCGTAGCCTGGATGTTCGCGCAGGTTACGGTTGAGTTCATCCAGGAATTCTTCCGTCGTTAGTCTTTTGTCACTCATGGCAATCTCCTTGGGAAGTATTGCCATCCTAGCATCTAGGACCTTTTCCATTACCGTCGAAGGCTTGAGCTAAGTCGGATCAGGCGGTTGCTGCCTTGTGTTCCCAAGCGGGCATTAGGGCATTGTTCAATAATTCAGCATGAGACCTACGCCCAGAGTTTGCTGGCCGTGGTTATAGTCGACCAGCGATTGGCCGTATCCTGAAAAAGCCTGGACATAGCCCTTGAGGTTGGAGGCCACCGGAAAGGCCCAGCCCAACTGCATACCGCCATGGCCAGTATTAAAGTTGTAGCGTCCCAGCGCCGACAGCTCGTGCGCACCGCGCTGCCAAGTCGCTAGCAGATCGCCATGTCCCATGTAGTCCAGGATGTCCGGATTGTCATCCTTATGACGCTTTTCTTTCAGCCGATGCCAGGCTCGGGCCTGCACGCTGAAGTCACCGCGTTCTAGCCCAACCTGGGCATACAACCGATTCCAGCTGCGCGATAGATTGGCGGCTTGGCCATTGGACTGGTGCACGAAGCCCAGATTGAGTAAGCGCGCATCCATGCCGAGCACGCGGAAGTTCAGTGGCAGCACGGCCATCAGTTCCGGTTGGTAATTGGTTTCGCGGAACGGGCTGGAAGCACGTCGATTGGCCGCTTGCCAGAAGCTTTGCTGGGTATAGCCAAACCACAGGTCCATTGGTACGCCCATGGGTTGCTCCAGCAGCTTGGACTTGAAGCTCAGCTGGAATGCTAGTTCTTCCTTGGCCAGGTGCACATCATCACCGGCCCACTCGCGCAAGGGCCGATAGGGTTCATCATTAGGCGCCTGGGTATAAGTGAGCAACAAGTAATTAGGTCGATGCGGACGGAAGCCGAAGCTGCCGCGCTTGTGTTCTGAACCCAGTTCCCAGAGCTCGGCCATCTTTTGTC
The DNA here is from genome assembly GCA_038241705.1 of Burkholderiales bacterium. Lineage (GTDB taxonomy): Bacteria > Pseudomonadota > Gammaproteobacteria > Burkholderiales > Burkholderiaceae_D > JBBSSV01. The sequence continues at coordinate 3,106 of JBBSSV010000167.1, forward strand.
GAGCTGGCAGATCTATGGCTGGCAGCTTGTTCTCCAGAGGAGCTTTTGCGGGTGCAATGACAACGTTGGTCGCTGTCGGCAGGTGCGCATGGGCAGACAATTGCGTGGCTGTCTGGGCATACGCTTCGACGATCTGTTGCTGTTCCGGTGACAACTCCTCAGACTGGCCTGCAGTTAGGCGTGGATGAGCGCGGGCAACGGCATTGTCATAACAGGCTAGTCGCCGTGCATCCGCTGTTAGCGCGGCGCACTCTTGCAGGCTGGGTGCTTGCTCCGACGCCACTTGGCTGGCGCTGGCCAGGTTTAGGCTGATGCAGCCCAGCACGCATGCAACCACTTGAACTGAGTTGGTTGGTCGAAATTGGAAAGAAAGAAGTGTCATGAAAAACCCGCGAGGATTCGGCTAGGAGAGTAAAAGGGAGAGAACGCGCCCTTCATCGGCCACTGCAAGAGCAGAGCATGGAAAGACGGTGGAAAATAACTATTCAACTTGAAGTGCGGGCACTTATTGTGTCTGAATCCTGTCGTCGACTTGATTTGCTTCAATCATCATTCCGCCTGAAAAATCAAGGACTTGGTACAGAAGGCCTGACTTGTCCACAGGTATTTCCCTTGTTCTGCTGTTAAGCTTACAAGCTCAGCAGCATGCGTCAGCTCCTCAGCGCAGGCGGCAAGTCCAGTTGCGCCCGCAGGCCCGGCTGGTTGTCATGCAGCGTCAACTGACCATTGTGCAGTTTGGCCACCGCAGCTACTAAACTCAAGCCCAGGCCGACGCCTGGGGTGCCGCGGCTGGAGTCGGTGCGGTAAAAGCGTTCGGTCACGCGCGACCGGTCGGCTGCGGCGATGCCCGGCCCATTGTCGGTGACGTTTAAGCTGAGGCCGCCGGTTTCGTGGGCGCAGGTGCTGACTGTAAGGCGACCGCCTTCGGGCACGTATTTCAATGCATTGTCGATCAAGTTGCTCAGGGCCTGGGCCAGCAACACCGGGTCGCCACGATAAGGCAAAGGAGAGGCGGCGTTGCAGTGCAGGCTGACCTGCTTCAGTTCGGCCACCGGTTGGTAGAATTCGGCCACGTCCTCGGCAATCTTGGCTAGGTCGATGTCGACAAAACCGGAACGACGAGCGCCTGTGTCGATTTCGGCCAAGCGCAACAGGGCATTGAAGATGACGATTACCCGGTCGACATCGGCCACTGCGGTTTCGATTTCGGCAAAGGTCTGCTCTGGCGGTGGCTGATTGAGCGTCAGGTTTTCCAGCACGAAGCGCAACTCGGTCAGGGGGGTGCGCAGGTCATGCGCAATGGCGTTTGAGGTGTTGCGGATGCCATGGATCAGCTGCTCGATCTGGTCCAGCATCTGGTTGACGGTCTGGGTCAGCAGGTTGAGTTCGTCCGTGCCGTGTCGAACCGGCAGGCGTCGCGTCAGGTCGCCCTTGACGATAGCGGCTGTAGTTTTGTTGACGGTATCGATCTCGTAAAGCAAGGAGCGACGAATCATCAGGCCGCTGAAC
>JBBSSV010000168.1:0-4570 GCA_038241705.1 Burkholderiales bacterium
CAAAACCAAGTAGCGTCCTGCCAGCGATACAAAGGAGGTCAGCGCCGCGCCCTTGTTGCCGCGCTCTTCCTTATCGATCTGGACCATGATCTCTTGGCCTTCGCGCAGGGCTTCCTTGATGGAAGCGGTACGCACATCGACGCCTTCCTTGAAGTAGGTGCGGGCGACTTCCTTGAAGGGAAGGAAACCATGCCGGTCTTCACCGTAATTGACGAAACAGGCTTCGAGGGAGGGTTCGATGCGGGTGATGACAGCCTTGTAGATATTGGATTTTCGCTCTTCACGCCCGGCGGATTCAATATCGATGTCGATCAGGCGTTGCCCATCGACAATAGCTACCCGCAATTCTTCTTGCTGGGTGGCGTTGAACAACATACGTTTCATTTCTGGCTCCGTGACCCGCAGGTCATCTTAAGTGCTGCGCGCAGCGAAAGACGCTGCTAGCGCAACAGTTGTACAAGAGGGATGTACGCGGAGACAAAAAGCCTGGGAAACCGCCTTAATACAAGCTGCAGGAAAGCGTAAGAGCGCTGCTGCGGCCATTGGGCAGGGAACGTAATCGAGGTGAGTGTCGGATGCAGCCTATCCAGTACAGGTTGCCACCCATCGAAACAGGTGCAAGCAAGACAGATACAGGATCAGGTAACTGGGTTAAGCCAAACATCACATTAACGGCGTCAGCAAATCGACAAACGGGTTCAACTACATCAACCCGGCAGCTCAAATTTTCGTGGTATTGGGGAGCTACCCGGCATTATTCAGAATTCCAGACTAGTGACTCCAGCATTTCTGCGCACGGCCCGATTACTACTACGGTGCAACCCTGGCTGGCGTGAATATGGTGCGTACACATCTTTTCTACCGATTTTGCAAATGAGCGGGGCCGGTAAAGGTCCCCCTGTGTAGAATGTACTGTATTTCCAACACAACAGTGGCACTCTCGCCACCGTCAGCCAAGTATATATTCAAAATGAAGGACTTAGCGAAATTTTCTGGGGAAAAAGCGGGACTCCCCAGTAGCGCCCTTCCTGCGCTTGCTGTACCGCAAGCACAAATCCTTGCAATTACTGAAGAAGAAGCGGGGCAGCGCATTGACAATTTCCTGCTGCGCTATTGCAAAGGTGTTCCCAAAAGCCACGTCTATCGCATCCTGCGTTCGGGCGAAGTCCGGGTAAACAAGGGGCGGATCAATCAGACCTACCGTTTGGTCGCGGGCGATCTGGTGCGGGTGCCGCCGCTGCGCATGGCAGAGAAGGCGCAGTCCGTCGCGCCGGGGGCAGAATACGCCATCCTGCATGAAGACGAGCACCTGCTGGTGATAGACAAACCAGCAGGCGTGGCAGTGCATGGCGGCTCGGGCATCAGCTATGGCGTCATCGAACAGTTGCGTGCCGCGCGGCCCCAGGCCAAATTTCTGGAACTGGTGCATCGACTGGACCGGGAAACATCGGGCATTCTGCTGTTGGCCAAAAAGCGTTCGGCTCTTACCCATCTGCATGAGCAGATCCGAGCGGGAACAGTGGACAAGCGGTATCTCGTGCTGGTACACGGCGCCTGGAAAAACACACGCCAGCATGTGCGTCTGCCTTTGTTCAGATACACCACACCTGAGGGCGAAAGACGAGTGCGGGTCCAGGCCGACGGCATGGCTTCGCACACCATCTTCAACCTGCTGCATGCGTATGAAGACTTTGCGCTGCTCGAAGCTGAGTTAAAAACTGGCCGAACACACCAGATCCGGGTGCACTTGTCCGCTAATGGCTTTCCGATCGCTGGCGACGACAAGTACGGGGATTTTTCCCTGAACCGAGCTTTGCAAAAGGCGACCGAAGATCGGGCAGCCATGAAGCGCATGTTTCTGCATGCTCACAGTCTCGCCTTCATTCATCCTGCAAGTGGCGCAGAGGTTAGCCTGAGCGCGCCCTTGAGCCAGGATTGCCAGAGGTTTCTGGCGAGTCTGGACTCTACGAGCAACCAATCAACTGGAGCAAGACAGCCGCTTAGTTAATATCCGGCTGAAGAGAATGATCATGGCAAGAAAGAAGTTTGATTTATTGGTATTCGACTGGGATGGCACCTTGATGGACAGCACGGCCACCATCGTCAAGTGCATCCAGGATTCTGCGCGTGACCTGGAACTGCCTGTGCCTGACCGGCAGGCAGCTGCCTACGTCATCGGTCTTGGCTTGCACGAGGCCATGCAGGCGGCCGTGCCAGACGTCGATCCAGTTTACTATCCGCAACTGGCGGAGCGCTACCGCACGCATTATCTGGCGCAGGAATGCACCATGTTGTTTGATGGTGTGCCTGCCATGCTGGCCGCCTTGGCAGAGCAGGGTTATGTGCTGGCAGTGGCCACTGGCAAGAGCCGGCGCGGACTGGACTGGGCGCTGGAAGAAGTCGGGCTGGGTCATTTTTTCAGCGCCACGCGCTGTGCGGATGAAACTTTTTCCAAGCCGCATCCGGCCATGCTTGAGCAGTTGGGCGATCAACTCGGGCAGGGTATGGCGCGTACTTTGATGATTGGCGATACCACGCATGATTTGCAGATGGCGCGCAACGCTGGCGCAGCCGGCCTGGGTGTGCGCTACGGCGCACACTCCTCTGCTGACTTGCAATCGTTGGAGCCGCTGTACGTGGCCGATTCAGTGGCCAGTCTGCAGCAATGGCTGCTACACAACGCCTGAGATGACAATGCCCGCCATTTTCATCTGCGATGCTGCTGCCTTGCGGGAAGGCGAACTGGGCGTGCGATTCGCGCTGACCGCGTTTGCACATGACGCTACCGGTTTCGTGGTGCGCCATGGTGGGAAGATACATGGATATCTGAACCAATGCGCGCATCTAGCCATTGAACTGGACTGGAATCATGGCGTGTTTTTTGACAGCACCGGAAAATTTTTGATGTGTTCGACGCACGGCGCGCTCTACGTGCCGGAAACTGGTCGCTGTGCTGGCGGCCCGTGTCGCGGCAAGGGCCTGCGGGCATTGAGGGTATTTGAAGAAAAAGGCCAGATATTTTGGCAACCAGATGAAGACATACGGCCCGTGCTGGCCTGAAGAAAGGACGACTTCCCATGGCTAATGAAGAGCCGATCGCGTCACAAAACATTACTGCAAGACAGAAACCCGGCTGGGAGCGAGAGGTACTGGAAAAGCTGCTTCTGGGAACGCTCAAGGAGCAGCGCGCCCGTCGGCGCTGGACTATTTTTTTCCGCTTGCTGACCTTGGTCATCATTGGTTTTCTGGTCTGGCTGGCCCTGGGATTCAAGGGCGGATCGCTGCAACCGGTAGGTCGTCATACTGCGCTGATCGATATCGATGGCGCTATTGGGTCTTCCGGCACCGGTTCGGCCGAGGCAGTGTTGCCGGCTTTGCGTCGTGCCTACGACGACAAATCTGCCGCCGGCATTCTGTTGCGCATCAATAGTCCTGGCGGCAGCCCGGTTCAGGCCGGCATCATCAACGACGAGATCACGCGTTTGCGGGCATTGCATCCTAACAAGCCGCTGCATGTGGTGGTGACGGAAATGTGCGCCTCGGGTGGCTATTACATTGCGGTAGCGGCTGACAGAATCTATGTCGACAAGGCTAGTATCGTCGGTTCGATTGGCGTGCGCATGGACAGCTTCGGCGTAACAGGACTCATGGAAAAGCTGGGGGTTGAACGCCGTCTGCTGACTGCCGGCGATCATAAGGCCTTCATGGACCCCTTCAGCCCGGAGTCCGAAGAAGATGTTCAGCATGCCCAGAGCATGCTGAACGAAATCCATCAGCAGTTCATCCGCGTAGTGCGCAACGGGCGCGGCGACCGCCTCAAGGAAACGCCGGAGATGTTCTCGGGCTTGTTCTGGAGCGGCGAGCGCGCGGTGGCTTTAGGCTTGGCGGATGAATTTGGCACGGTGGACAGCATCGCCCGCAATGTGATCAAAGCCGAAAAAGTGGTGGACTATACGCAGCGCGATGGGCTGTCGGATCGCATGCTGAAAAAATTTGGCGTGGCTGTTGGTAACGGGGCAGTGTCCAGCGCTTGGAGCAATGCCGGTCCCCGCTTGCAGTAAGCGTCTGACTGTTCCAACGACAAGCGCATTTAGATGGGAGCAGTGAGCCTGGAAAGAGACGCGTTCGCCTTCCTGATTCAGATGGCCAGGAGCAGAAAAACTGTGGGCTTCTTGTGCAAGTCAGGTGCTTGGTCACTGGCGAGCAGCTGCTGCCAGTCACCTGCTGTGCGGGTTCGGATTGTTTCTCTTGGCCCGGTCAGATCCGTGGCGACGGTAATCCAGGTGTCACCACGACAACTTTGGGCCAAAGCCTGCAGCAAGGCTGTGTTGCGATAAGGGGTTTCGATGAACAGCTGGGTCTGGTCTTCCTGACGTGAACGTTCTTCCAGTTGGCGGATGCGCTTTTGCCGGGTTGGCGCGTCCACCGGCAGATAGCCGTTGAAAGCAAAGCTTTGCCCGTTCAAGCCGCTCCCCATCAAAGCAAGTAGCAGGGAAGAAGGGCCTGTCAGTGGTTTGACAGGAATGCCGTGCTGGTGCGCCAGTAACACCAGGTTAGCGCCTGGATCGGC
>JBBSSV010000169.1:0-4545 GCA_038241705.1 Burkholderiales bacterium
GCGCCCCGCCCTTCGGGCGCACCACTTTGCCGACAGGACCAGAGACTTCATGCAACTGATCGCCCCCATCCTTGATTTCCAGACTGAATTGCAAGCCATTCGACGCGACCTGCACGCGCATCCAGAACTCTGCTACGAGGAGTTTCGCACGGCTGATGTCGTAGCGCAAAAGCTGAAAGAATGGGGCATTCCAGTTCTGCGCGGCATGGCTACCACAGGCGTGGTGGGCATCCTGCGTCAGGGCAGCAGCCCGCGCGCTATTGGCTTGCGGGCCGACATGGATGCCTTGCCCATGCAAGAATTCAACCAGTTTGCCCACGCCTCCAAGCATGCCGGCAAGATGCACGCCTGCGGTCATGACGGTCATACCGCCATGCTATTGGGCGCTGCGCATTATCTGTCACAGCATAAAAATTTCGACGGCACTATCTATCTGATTTTCCAGCCTGCGGAAGAAGGCGGCGCCGGCGCCAGAACCATGATCGAGGATGGCCTTTTCGAGCAATGCCCGATGGATGCCGTGTTTGGCATGCACAACTGGCCGGGCATTGCCGCCGGCCACTTTGCCGTCACGCCCGGACCCTTGATGGCGTCGTCAAACGAGTTTGAGGTCACGATCCGGGCCAAGGGCTGTCACGCCGCCATGCCGCACAAAGGCAATGACCCGGTGATGGTCGCCATCCAGATTGCCCAGAGCTGGCAAACCATCGTCAGCCGCAACACCAATCCATTGGATACCGCCGTACTGTCGGTCACGCAAATCCATGCCGGCAGCGCTTTCAACGTGATTGCGGACGAAGCCAGCCTGGCCGGGACCGTGCGCACCTTCGATACAGCCGTGCTGGACCTGGTTGAGCAACGCATGCGCGAGATCGCTACCCATACCGCCGCCGCCTTTGGTGCCGAGATTGATTTTTCATTCCGGCGCAACTATCCGGCGCTAGTCAACCATGTTGCAGAAACCGAGTTTGCCGTGGGCGTGCTGCAGTCCTTGGTCGGGCCTGAGCGGGTCACGCCGGATGTCGCCCCGACCATGGCGGCGGAGGATTTTGCCTTCATGCTGGAGCACACGCCCGGCTGCTATGTCTTCATCGGCAATGGCGACGGCGACCACCGCACACTTGGCCACGGCATGGGCCCGTGTAATCTGCACAATCCCAGCTACGACTTCAATGACGATCTGCTGCCCATAGGCGCGAGCTACTGGGTGCGGCTGGCGGAAGCGTTTCTGACGCCGGCAGTGAAGTAATCACTGACGAGACAGGTGCACAGCGGACTGCCGCCAGCGCTTTGTGCTCATGCGTCTTGCCAAGGCTTATATCTAGGCATTGCGCCTTCCTTCAGGGCAGACGGTCTTCCCTTTTTCCCAACCTATGCCCAGGATTCATAGCCTCCAGCGCCAGCAAAATGGCGGACTGGTCGGCCTGGGGTAGGCGCTCCAGAATGCTGCGGTAGTGTTCCGTGACCAGCTCGCTCACTGGCAAGCGCACCCCAGCTGCTGCTGCCGCGTGCAGGATGTTTTCCATGTCCTTGGTCTGGCTCTTGACTTGGCCGCCCGGTAGAAAGTCGCGATCCAGCATGCACTGGCCATGCAATTCCAGAATGCGACTTTCGGCAAAGCCACCGCGTAAGGCGGTGCGCACCGCCACCGGATCGGCCCCGCCAGCCTGCGCCAGCAACAGCGCTTCGGCCACGATATTGAGCGTGCCGCCCACGATCAGCTGGTTGCACAACTTGGCTACTTGACCGCTGCCGGCCGGGCCAACCAGAGTCGGACGCCCCAGAATCTGTAGTACCGGCTCGGCGCGCGCGAAGTCAGCTGCACTGCCGCCCGCCATGATGGCCAGGGTGCCAGCTTCGGCACCAACTACGCCACCCGACACCGGCGCATCCATGAAGTGCACCCCATGCTCGGTCAACAAGGCATGCAGCGTCTGGGCTTCAGACTGGCGGGTCGAACTCATGTCGATCACTAGCGTTCCGGCGACCAGTGCGGGCAAGGCTTGTTCCAGCACCTCAATCACGGTCGGTCCGGCTTCGAGCATGGTGATGACGATCGCCGGCGGATTGGTGCCGCCGACAGCGTCTGCCGGGCTGTCGGCAATCCGGGCGCCCGAGGCTTGCAGAGGTTCAGCCTTGGCTGCGGTACGGTTCCAGGCCACAATGGGATAACCGGCTTGCAGCAGGCGGCGACTCATGGGCAGGCCCATCAGGCCAATACCCAGAAAAATAATGCTGGGCAAGGCTGGGGAGGGAGCGGAGGAAGAGGTATTCAAGGTGTGTCCTTTCTTTCTGACAGTTCGTCGGCATAATGGGACATCCCCCTTCACTTTTGCAAATGCCATGTCACAAACAGAATTTTCCGTGGTTACCGAAACTCCCATGCTGCTGGGCGAATCACCGCTGTGGCATCCGCGCGAAGCGGTGCTGTACTGGATCGATATCGATGGCTGCGCGGTACATCGTCTGGACCCGGCCAGCGGCGCAAGACAGCAGTGGGCCATGCCCTCGGAACCAGGCTGCATCGCCTGGTGCGAAGCCGGTGGCTTACTGGTGGCGACGCGCAAAGCCCTGCTGCGGCTCGATACTGATAGCGGTGCGCTGACCGAACTGGCGCCGGCACCTTACGACACCAGCAAAATTCGCTTCAATGATGGCCGCTGCGACCAAGCCGGCAGGCTCTGGGTCGGCACCATCTACGAGCCACGTGATCACCAAGGCGGTACGCTGTTTTGCGTCGAGCAGGGCGAATTTCTCAACACCGGCAATGCTGTCACCGTGTCGAATGGCGTCGCTTTCAGTCCGGATCAAGGCACGCTCTACCATGCCGATACCACGGCGCATCGCATCAGCAGCTATCAGTTGGACCAGATCACCGGGCAATTGGGGCCGGTCAAAATTTTCAAAGAATTCTCCATGGATCGCCAGGCACCCGACTATGGCGGCCGCCCGGACGGCGCGGTTGTGGACAGCGAAGGCGCTTACTGGTGCGCCATGTTCGAGGGCGCGCGTCTACTGCGCTTTTCCGCCACCGGCGAACTGCTGCGCGAGATCACCCTGCCAGTACGCTGCCCGACTATGCTGACCTTCGGTGGACCGAAGTTGCGCACCTTGTATATCACCAGCGCCCGTCATAACCGCTCTGAAGAGGAGTTGGCAAAGTACCCGCTGTCCGGACATGTACTGTCACTCACGGTTGACGTCGCAGGTTTGCCAGAATCTGGTTATCGCTTGTAGCCAATCAGTCGCCTGTCCCAAAACAAAACGTCCGCGTGAGAAGTGCTTGAAAGCACTCCTTCACGCGGACGTTTTTCATTCCCTTGCGGGAGCGTTTTTAGCTAACCTTGCTGACCATATAGTCCACGGCAGCCTTGGTCTCCTCATCCGTCAAGCTAAGGTTGCCGCCTTTGGGGGGCATGGCATTGATGCCTTTGATGGAGTTGGTGTGCAGGGTTTCGATGCCCTTGGCCAGATGCGGCTCCCAGGCGGCTTTGTCACCGATCTTGGGCGCGCCGGCAACACCGGTTGCGTGGCAAGCGACACAGTTGGCGCTATAGATTTTTTCGCCCATGGCCAGATCACCTTTGCCACCCGCGGCAGGCGCTGCGTCGGCACCGTCAGTAGGCAGTGTGGCGGCTGGTGTCGTCTCGGACGCAGGCATTTCGGCAGGTGCAGGCTCGGCGGCAGGTGGCATGGTGTCGACCGGAGCAGGCTCAGGCATGACGTCGGCCTCGGAAGCCGGCATGACTTCGGGCTCGCTCATGGGTACGGCGGTGTCGTCAGTAGTAGCAGCCGTATCGTTCTTGTCGCCACACGCTGTCAGTGCCAACGCCATTACCAGTGGTAAAAATTTCAATGCATTCATGGTCAATCCTTTCGTTTCAGTAAGTTAAACATCCCTAAGCCAATTTTTAACGTGGCCACTTATACCACTTATCAACTTGCCATTGCCCTTGCTGCCTTCATGGGATCTTTGCCTGCTGCGCTCGTATTCCGGCTCCCACATCCTAAAAACAGCCGTGGTCATGGGCTGGATCATGCCATTGCCTTATTAATCAAGGATTGCCTTGGCTCATAGTCAGTCGCATAAAAACTGTAGAAGTGGGGCGATTGTCAGGTTGCCACAACACACAGTGCGCTGGCTGTGCAATGCATGAGTACACAAAAGAACGGAGACGCTGCTGTAGTGAGACCGACAGAATTGAAAAAGCCTGGAAAGGAAAACACTGTTTTCTCCTTCCAGGCTTATCAGACGTCTGTGCTTACGAAGAAGGCTTCGCACACACCCGCATGACGGGGGTTATTAGCATGCTGCCAGCAAAAAGGGCAAAGCCTACGCTCAGCATGGCGCTACTGGACTGCAGTCCCATATAAATCAAAGGTACTGCCGCTAGAGCGCCCAGTCCAGCGATGATCAGCCAAATGGTTTCCTTGGACATGAATCTCCTCCTTTAAGCAACAAACAGGACGACGACGCCGATGATCAGCGCCACCATGATGAACAGCGGAATGGTGACCCGCAGCACCTCGCCCTCTCGACCAAGA
>JBBSSV010000170.1:0-4488 GCA_038241705.1 Burkholderiales bacterium
CGGGTCGACGCCCGACGCGGGGCACGCATGGCCCTGACGGTCACCGCTGCCGGTGGCTTGTGCCTGCTGGCCGGGGTGCTGATGATCGGGCGCATCGTCGGCAGCTATGACCTGGACATGGTGTTGGGTTCGGGCGACCTGCTGCGCAGCCATCCTTGGTATCTGGCCATCGTCATCCTGGTTGGGTTGGGCGCGCTGACCAAAAGCGCCCAGGTCCCGTTTCATTTCTGGTTGCCACACGCCATGGCCGCGCCCACGCCGGTCTCGGCCTATCTGCATTCGGCCACCATGGTCAAGGCGGGCGTGTTCCTTCTGGTACGCCTGTGGCCAGTGCTCTCGGGCACCGATGTCTGGTTCTGGTTCATTGGCGGCGCCGGTCTGCTGACGCTGGTAATAGGTGCTTATGCAGCCATGTTTCAGAAGGACATGAAGGGCGTGCTGGCGTATTCCACCATCAGTCACTTAGGCTTGATCACACTGCTCCTGGGGATGAATTCCACGCTGGCGTTGTTGGCGGCGATCTTTCACATCGTCAACCACGCCACCTTCAAGGCGTCGCTGTTCATGGCCACCGGCATCGTCGACCATGAGACCGGCACTCGTAACCTAGGGCGTCTTTCCGGGTTGCGTAAGGCCATGCCGATCACCGCTACGCTGGCGATGGTAGCGGCCGCGTCGATGGCAGGTGTACCTTTACTCAACGGTTTCATTACCAAGGAAATGTTCTTTACCGAAGCGGTCTTTGTCAGCGGTAATCTGGTGACGCGCTATGGCCTGCCGCTGATGGCATTGATGGCGATGATGTTCAGCGTGGCTTACCCATTGCGCTTCGTTTTGCAAGTTTTCTTTGGACCGCCGGCCAAGGATTTGCCTCGCACCCCGCACGAGCCACCAATCTGGATGCTGGTGCCCAGCGCACTGCTGGTGCTGGTTTGCCTGGCGGTCGGCATTTTTCCGGCACAGACTATCGGCCCCTTTCTGAGCACCGCTGCCGGGGCCGTGCTGGGGCCAGAACTACCTGCCTATGACCTGAAGGTCTGGCACGGCTTCAACCTGCCGCTGCTCATGAGCGTGCTGGCGATGATAGGCGGGGTGCTGATTTACTTCTCTCTGCGCCTGCATCTGCACCGCCTAGCGGCCGTGGTTGTGCCGGGTTACCGGCTGGATGGGCAGCGGGTGTTCGATTCCTTGCTAGACCGTTCCACTGACCTGGCCCGACGCGTGACAGATGGGCTGTCCTCCGGACGTTTGCAAATCCAGTTGTTGCTGCTATTGCTAGTGGTCTTCGGCTTTGCCACGGTGGCGTTGTGGCAGGAAGGTCTGCCACAGAGCGACTTGGCCATGTTCAGCCTCGATCCGGTGTTCGCCATTCTCTGGCTGGTCGGGGGCATCGGAGCCCTCGGTGCCGCCCAGCGCGCCAAATATCATCGCTTCACTGCCCTAACCATGGCGGGGGTGGCGGGAATAGCCACTAGCCTGACCTTTGCCTGGTTTTCAGCCCCCGACCTGGCTCTGACCCAGCTTGCGGTAGAGGTGGTGACGGTCGTGCTGATCCTTCTAGGCTTGCGCTGGCTGCCACCCCGGATTGAGGCCGATGATTGGAAAAACCGTAGTCTCGCCGCCCGCCTGCGGGACCGTTCGCGCCGGCTGCGCGACCTGGTGCTGGCCGGGATTGCGGGATTGGGTTTGACGGTGCTGACTTATACCGTGCTGACCCTGGCACCAGGGCCGACCATTGGGCGTTTTTTGGTGGAAAACGCTTTGCCGCTGGGTGGTGGCAGCAATGTCGTCAACGTCATTCTGGTCGACTTCCGTAGCTTCGATACTCTGGGAGAAATCACCGTACTGGGCATTGTGGCCCTGACCGTATACGCTCTGCTGCGCCGCTTCAGACCAGCTCCAGAAAGTCTAGGCTTACCCAGCCAGCAGGGCAATTCTTCACAGCCGGCAGGCGTAGCAGCCGCCAATCCGAAGACCTTGCTGCCGCAAGGGGTGATGCTGGTACCTGCCGTGCTGGTGCGCTGGTTGCTGCCGCTGGCAGGATTAATTTCGCTCTTCTTCTTGCTGCGCGGCCACGATTCGCCGGGCGGTGGCTTTGTCGGTGGTCTGATCATGGGTACGGCCATGATCCTGCAGTACATGGTCAGCGGCACCGTCTGGGCGGAGTCACGCGCCCGCCTGCGCCCGCAGTACTGGGTGGCAGCCGGCTTGTTGTGTGCACTCGGCGCCGGCATGACAGCCTGGATGGCCGGTCTCCCCTTTCTCTCGGCCCAGGCTGCAGATCTGCGCCTGCCGGGTGTGGGTGCCCTCCATCTGTCGTCGGTATTACTGTTTGATATCGGTGTATACCTGCTGGTGATTGGCGCGACTGCTCTGATTTTAGTGGCGCTGGCGCATCAGTCGTTGCGCCGCTATCGTGTACCAGCGACGGCGGCTGCCGGATCCACGTTGGCGACAAAAACGATAGCGGCGCGCGCATCCGCCCTTCCTCCTCTCACTCCTTCCGCCGGGAGCCACTGATGGAAATTGTCTACGCACTGGCGGTTGGCATGTTGGCCAGTTCGGGGATTTGGCTGCTGCTGCGCCCTCGCACCTTTCAAGTCATCATGGGCCTGTCCCTGCTGTCCTATGCTGTCAACCTGTTCATCTTTGCCATGGGCCGCCTGTCAGTAGGGCATGCACCTTTGCTGGATAAAACGCAGGTGATCGATGCCGCTCGTTATGCCGACCCGGTGCCGCAGGCGCTAGTGCTGACTGCAATCGTCATCGGCTTTGCCACTACTGCGCTGTTTCTGGTGGTGTTGCTGGCTTCGCGTGGCTTGACCGGGACCGATCACGTCGATGGCGAGGAGCTGGATACATGAGTGCCTGGCTGTCGCATCTGCCGATCCTGCCGGTGGTGCTGCCTTTGCTGGCTGGCGCCTTGATGCTGTTATGCCGCGAATCCTGGCGACGCGTGCGAGCTAGTCTGGGCGTTCTAGCGACCTTGGCCCAGTTGGGCGTTGCCCTGGCCTTGCTGAACCTGTCCCAAGGGGCTTATCCCGACCTGTGGCCGCAGGGCATGGCGGTGTATGCCTTGGGCGGCTGGCAAGCACCCTTTGGCATCGTGCTGGTGGTGGACCATCTGTCAGTACTGATGCTGCTGTTGACTGCCATTCTGGCGCTAGCGGCGCTGGTGTATGCTTTGGGCTGGTGGGACAAGATGGGGGCGCACTTTCACCCGCTGTTTCAGTTCCTGCTGATGGGGGCCAATGGCGCCTTTCTGACCGGTGACTTGTTCAACCTGTTCGTCTTCTTTGAAGTCCTGCTAGTAGCGTCCTATGGCTTGTTGCTACATGGCTCGGGCACGCTACGGGTGCGGGCTGGGCTGCATTACGTCGCCATCAATCTCGCTTCTTCCTTGGTATTTCTGATCGGCACGGCCCTGATCTATGGCGCTGCCGGTACCCTGAACCTGGCGGACCTGGCGTTGCGCCTACCCCATTTGGATGCTTCTGCACGCAGCCTGTTTGAAGTCGGCTGTGCCATCCTGGGCGTGGCATTTTTGCTCAAGTCCGGCGTCTGGCCGCTAAATTTCTGGCTGGCCGGAGCCTACAGCACGGCCGCCGCACCCGTGGCAGCACTATTTTCCATCATGACCAAGGTTGGGGTGTATGCCTTGCTGCGCTTTACCATGCTGTTAGCCAACGATGGCGCGCCCTTGCCTTTCAACCCGTCCTGGCTGTTTGCCATCGGCATCGTGACCTTGCTGCTAGGGTCGGCTGCCATGCTCACGGCGCAGCAGCCACAGCGCCTGGCGGCGTTCAGTCTGATCACGTCCACCGGCATCATTCTGGCCGGTTTTGGTATGGGCAGCGAAGCCATGACCGGCTCCACTCTGTATTACCTGGTCAGTTCGGTCCTGGCCACCGGTGCGTTTTTCATGGTGTGCGAAATGATCGAACGCAGCCAGTCCTTTGGCGCCAACATGCTGGCTATCACGCTGGAGTCCTTTGGCGTCGAAGACCCGATCTATTCCGATCGGCCAGACCAAGTCGTGGGCTTCACCATTCCGGCGGCGATGGTTTTTCTGGGCGTGGGCTTCATCTCCTGTGCACTGCTGATCACCGGTTTGCCGCCGCTGTCAGGATTTGTCGCCAAGTTCTGGATGCTGTCGGCGGCCTTGGGCATGATGCCGACAGAGGCTTTACCCCTGACCACATGGATCTTGTTACTGGCCATTCTGGGTTCCGGTCTGGCTGGCATCATCGCTCTGTCGCGCATGGGCAGTCGCCTGTTCTGGAGCGCGCCTGATCGAGTCACGCCGCGCTTGCGCTTGCTCGAGGCAGGGCCAGTCGCGGCCCTGATCATAATCTCTGCCGTGTTGGCTTTCGTCGCCGATCCGGCCGTGCGTTATCTGCAGGACACCAGCGCGCAGTTGCATGCACCACAACGCTATATTCAGGCGGTCCTGCCGCTGTCACCAGCCTTGATGCAGACGCCGGAGGC
>JBBSSV010000171.1:0-4462 GCA_038241705.1 Burkholderiales bacterium
CGGGCGCATGACATTACATCCTCTGTAAAATTCTGATGAAAAACATTTTCTTACGAGGCTGGGCGCGTTGGCGTCGGCTTCGCCGCGGCACCGGTCAGGCAGAACGCTGGCAGCAGGCGCCACGCTTGGAAGCCTTGATGCGGCGCGCCAACCCCTTCGCCGTTTGGAGCGAGCGCGTCAACTGGATCATTGACATTCTTGACTGGATCCAGCACGAGCCGCGCCTGACCTTGGTCGAGGCGGACGCTTGGAATCGGGTCAAGCAGCAGCGCATGCGCTTTATGCTGGACTGGCTTGATGGCCATCGGGATGTGCACAAAGTGGTTCAAGCCACCTTGCAAAAAACTCTGCGTGAAGCCATCGGGCCAGAATTGTTTACTGATACCGGCCTGCCACGGGAAACTGGATTCTTCAGCGAAATCATGGGCAAAATCAGCAACTGGCTGCTGCCCAAGCCGCCCACTCAGGGTGATTTGTCGGCGCTGTTCATTGCGCTGTTTCCGCAAGAAGAGGATTTCAACTGGCTGCGGCGCCTGGATCACAAGAGTCTGGTGCGGTTATGGCGGCTGATGGCTGATGAATCCATCTCACACAGCTATCGCAAGCAGATCGATGAAGCGCTGATCTTCCTATCCACCATGGTTATTTCGGTGGGAATTAGCCCAGCCTTTCGTCAACGCCTAGACACCAATCTGCCCATGCAGGCCACGCCGTTCATGTCATTGCGGCGGGAACTGGAAAAATACATCTTCGTTGCCAAGCCGCAGGATGATGCCGCTCTGCGCAGTGTACGCATGCTGATTGCGGTCTGCCAAGCGCAGACCGACAAGGTCTATGCCCATCTGGACGAGCATGGCGTCTCTGTCGGGCTGGTGTACCACATTGAGCGCATGCGGGCCCAACTGGCACGCATGGCGCGCCTGATCGACCTGCGTGCGGCTGACTCTGAAAGCAGCCAGGGCACGGCCCAGGTGCAAGCCCTGCTGGCCGAGCTGATCGCTTCGCACCATCAGCGTTCCGCCATGCAGGGGCTTGCTCGGCGCAGTTTTTCGTTGTTGTCGCGCAAGACACTGGAGCGCAATGACAAGCACGGGGTTCTGTATGCAGCGCCGACTGGCGCGGCTTATCAAGCTGTCTTGAGGGGCGCCTGGGCTGGCGGTGCGATTGTAGTTCTGACCGTGCTGGGACGGTTGGCGCTGGGGCAGGTGGGCCTGGCGCGCTTCTTTGAAGGTCTGGCAGCTTCACTCAACTATGCCCTGAGTTTTGTCGCCATCGGCATCATAGGCGGGATCTTTGCTGCAACCCAGCCTGCCGTCACCATGCCGGTATTGGCGTCACGCATGGGTGCCTTGGATACCGTGGATGGCCTACGTGCGCTGATGACGGAAATTGCCAGTCTGTTGCGTGCGCAGATGGCGGCAGTGTTTGGTAACCTGATGGCTGTCATTCCGATAATGCTGGTGGTGGCGACGGCGATGATGATGTGGACAGGCGTCGGCCTGACCGACGCGAATATCGCTGCTGCGGATATGCGTCGCTTGTCCCTGCTTGGATCGGCTCCACTGTTCGCCGCCCTGACAGGAGTGCTGCTTTGGCTAGCAAGCATGGTGGCGGGCGTGACTGATAACTGGTTTGCCTTACGTCGTCTGCGCGATGCGGTAACCCACCATCGCGGTCTGGTCCAAACCCTGGGCGCTTCCAGAGCAGAGCGCATTGGCTATTGGCTGGAGCGCAATATCTGCGGCATTGCCGGCGGGCTGACGCTGGCGCTGCTGTTCGGCATGATGCCGGTGCTAGCCGAGTTTTTTGGCCTGCCGCTGGAGATTCAGCATGTCACGCTGGCGGCAGGTGCACTAGCTGTGTATGCCAGTGCCTTGGGCCCGGAGGTGGTGCATCTCCACGGTTTTTGGTGGGCGTTTGCGGGCGTATTGATGACGGGCTTGCTGAACGTGGGAGTGGCCTTTGCCTGTGGACTGTTGATGGCACTACATGCCCGTGCTGTGCCGGCTGCCATGCAGCGCATGGTGGTGCGTAGCATCATCAAGCGCCTGCTGCATTCTCCCTTCTTTTTCATGTTCCCGCGTCGCCAGGCAACCACGACATCTCGAGGCACGCACGAAGCTGAAGTGGAAGACAAGGAAGATGCCGAAGCAGTCGAGTCGGCTCTAAATGAAGTCGCCACTGTAGCGCGTTTGAACGCCCAAACAGCGGCGCAAGAAGAAACGCCAGTCAAGTGGGGCTCGTGAAACGATTGCGGGGAGCAAGGTTGCAGCAAAGATTGATATATGCCACACGAAGCGAAAATCCGGTATTCCAGATGCAGTAAAGTTGCGCTAGAATGACTTTATTCTGAGTAAAACAACAACCTCTGCAGCAGGATGGATGGGGTTTGAGTACGAGGATGCTTGCGGTTCCAGCATCAAGCCAACTTCGCTTTAATTGACCCGCTCTATGAAAAAACTATTCGTGCTACTGGCTTGGGCAGGCATTGCCACGCTGTCTAATGCCGCTGAGATCGTTCCCAATCCCGATGCGGCCCGGGACAAAAACTCCATGTGCATAGGCTGTCATGGCATTCGCGGCTACAAGGCCAGTTTTCCCGAGGTCTTTCACGTACCAATGATTGGCGGGCAAAACGCCCAGTATCTGGAAGCCGCCCTCAAGGCTTACCGCAAAGGCGAGCGCGCTAATCCCACCATGCAAGGCATTGCCGGCAGCCTGTCCGATCAAGACATTGCCGATCTCGCGGCGTACTATTCCCGGCAAAAATAAGAGGGCCAGCACATGAGTAAATTCTTTGTTTCCGCAACTGTAGCGGCGCTTTGTGCCGTGTCTTTCCAGGCTGCTGCTGCCGACCGGATTGCCGCAGGCAAGGCCGCATCTGAGAAATATAATTGCGCCTCCTGTCATGGCAAGGACTACAACACCCCGATTGATCCGAGCTACCCCAAGCTTGCCGGCCAGCACATGGACTACTTGCAGCATTCCCTGATCGCTTATCAGCGAGGGAGCGATAAGCTGAACGGCCGCAGCAATGCCATCATGGCGGCGCAGGCCAAGGCGCTTTCCAAGGAAGATATCCGCAACATCGCGGAATATATCCACAGCCTGCCGGGCACTCTGGTGTTACGCAAGTAGGTCAGTGTATGTGAAAAAAGGGTCGGCGTAAGCACCGGCCAAGCTTGCAAGCTGCGCGTCAGGCCTGCTGGGCACAATCCGGCAGATTTGCCGCGCCGAGTGCCTTCTTGCTTTCAAACGAATTATCGTTGCTAGGCACAGCCCGGCACTGCCGTCAGGGTCAGGCGCCGCACCGTTTCCGTACACACTCAAGATAGGCTTCGCCATTCGGCGGTAGCCCGCTTTGCTGTGACGTCCAGATCATTTCTCCTAGGCATTCCATGACCTGATGGTGGGCTTCGTGCTCGCCTACTCTGTTGGCCAGCCTGAGAAAGCTATTCCGGATGCCAGCAGGCTGATCAATCGAGACTTGCTCAGCAATCGACAGGTGCATAGCCAGGTGCAAGAAGGGATTGGCGGCACCGCCTTCTACTGAATAATCCTTGGTCAGCGCCGCTTCACTATCTTCCAGCGCTTCGGCATATTCCGGATGCTGCATCAGCCAGTCGCGCGCCATCATCTCCAATGGCGTCAGGATTTCTCTGTGTTGGTGCTTGCGAAAAGTGTCGCAGAAGAAGCTACGGACATCATGTTGGGAAGGTGTAAACATGGCGTGGTTGGATCATCCAAAAAAAGGCAGGGCGGAATTTACGTGGCGTCAGAGTATAGGTCGCAAGGCAGCCTGCTCAGGCAGTCGAGGTGTGTCTCCGGGAGCCGAGTACTATATTGCCTGCTTTGCGACCGCGACGCATGGACTGCGCCGAATGAGAAAGTGCCGCAGCACAGAACAATAATGACGACAACCCATGGATTTTCAAGTGAAGGGAAGCACGATGTTGAATGCAGAAATGCTGGAAACGCTGTTTACCAAAGCGCGTACCTACAATGGCTGGCAGGATCGCCCGGTGGACGACGCCCAGTTGCACCACATCTATGAACTGATGAAGTGGGGGCCGACTTCTGCCAATTGTTCGCCCATGCGCACCGTTTTTGTGCGCACTCCGGAAGCCCAGCAAAAGCTGCTGGGTTGCCTTTTTTCTGGCAACCTAGAGAAAACCCGCTCAGCACCGGTGACGGCAATTCTGGGCATGGACATGGCCTTTCACGAGAAACTGCCCGAATTATTTCCGCATGCAGATGCCCGTTCCTGGTTTACCAGCAACCAAAAATTGACTCACAGCACCGCCTTTCGCAACGCCTCTTTGCAAGCTGGCTATTTCATGCTGGCAGTCAGGGCTGTAGGGCTGGACTGCGGTGCGATGTCCGGCTTTGATGCCGACAAGGTTGATGCCGCTTTTTTCGAGGGCAGCACGATTCGCACCAACCTGTTGTGCAATCTGGGTTA
>JBBSSV010000172.1:0-4457 GCA_038241705.1 Burkholderiales bacterium
AATGCCCATTTTCTCGTAGCGCGCATACACGTCTGCCTGAGGGAGGCGATAACGGTTACGGTGGCCCACCTGAAAAATCGCCAGACTGGGCGCAACTTTGGCCAAAAAATCGGGCGTAGAAGACGTGCCGCTTCCATGATGAGGAGCCAGCAAGACCGTGGCGGGCAGACGCTGTGGTGCATTTTCCAGCAACTCGATTTCCTGGACGCGTCCTATGTCACCCGGCAATAAGATGGCGTGTTCGCCCAACGTGACTTTCAGGGTGCAGCTGCGGTCATTAGACTTCCATTTGCTGCTTGCATAACTGACGGGCGCAGGTTGCAGCATTTCGAACACCGCGCCATCCCACACCCAGCGCTGGCCGTCCATGCAGCGCCGATGCCCAGGCGCGGCTTGTACCAAAGAGCTGTCAAGAGGAAGCGACGACCACGTCTGAGCAACCTGAATATTGCTGAAAAGGGTCAAGGCGCCACCAGAATGATCGTTGTCATGATGCGAGATCACGACCGCATCCAGAGCGCGAATGCCACGACCTTTCAGGTAAGGCAGCAAGACCCGGCCAGCCGCATCCGATTGCTGCGAATAGGCCGGCCCGGTGTCATACAGCAAGCGATGCTGCGCCGTTTCAATCAGCACTGCCGTGCCCTGCCCGACATCAAAGGCCGTCATCCAGAGCTCGCCTTTTTCAGGGCGCGCAGGAGCAGAAAGAAACAGCGGCAAACACAGCACCAGTCCCAACCAACGTGCCGGCCAGCCACGCGGTGCCAGCAGCCAGAACCCACCGAGCAGAGCCAGAGAAAAAAGTCCCCAGGAAGGTCGAGGCGCCTGCCAGACTGCCCCTTGCCAGCTGTTCAGCCACTCCAGAAAGACGGCCAGCCAAGCAACCAATTGGTGTGCCAGCAGCAATAACCAGTCTGACAGGGGTGCTGGCAAAACGCTTCCCAGCAATGCTAGCGGCGTCACGAAAAAGCCAATCAAGGGAATGGCCAGCGCATTGGCCAGCGGCCCAACCAGTGAAACTTGACCAAAGAGCAGCATGGTCAATGACACCAGACCAAGGGTAATGGCATATTGCGCGCGCACTGCCAGATGTAAGCCTTCGCGCCACGCCGACCCGGTTCTGCCTGCGCCAGAGCCGGTATCAGCTGCTGCATAGAGGATCAAGCCCACTGCGCCAAACGACAGCCAGAAGCCTGGCCAGAGCACGGCCCACGGGTCGAGCACCAGCACCAAGCCCAGCGCCACACACAACACATGCGAACCCTTGGCAAGACGACCACTCCACAAGGCCACGGCAACAATGGACAGCATGTACAAAGTGCGCTGGGCAGGAATGCCGAACCCTGCCAGCAGCACATACCCCAGCGCTGCCAAAGCGCCTACGAGTGCTCCGGCTTTTTGCACGGGCAGCAACAAGGGCAATTGCGTCTTGGTAAAAAAGGAGCGCCGCCACAACGCCATGAACAATGCGGCCACCAAACCCGCGATCATCGTGATGTGCAAACCCGAAATCGACATCAGATGACCAATACCGGTGCGATGGAACACATCCCAATCGTCCTGCCCGATCCCACGCTGATCACCAATCACCAGGGCCACGATGACATTGCCATAACGCTGTTGACTCAAGGTCGACTGCAGGCGCTGGCGTAACTCGTAGCGCTGACGCTCGATCCAGTTGCCAACGCCAGGCGCGAATTCGGCAAGTCGTCGGTTTTTGTTCGTCAGTTTGCTGTCCGAACGCACACTGCCGGTTGCGCGCAACTTCTGCCCTAGCAACCACGCTTCGTAATCAAAACCATACGGATTGGCATTGCCATGCGGACGACGCAAGCGCACTGTCAATTGCCAGCGCTCGCCCGGACGCACTTCCGGCACGGCGCTGGTATCGCGCTTGTGGTAGCCGGCATACCACGCCAGCGCTAGACGATCAGGCAAGGCACTACGCGCCACTCCTGGCGTCAGCACTTTTTCCACGTCGAAGTGAAAGCCGACGCCATGCTCGAAACGGTTGGGTAGCGTGGCGACGGTGCCAATGAGCGTGAGGTTTTTGTCTTCCAGCTCAGGTGGCAGCGCTTGCGCCAGATAGGCTTGGGCAAACAGTCCGGCCCAAGCAAAGCCGGCCAGCGCGCCAGCCAAAAACAATCCAGCAATTTTTCGTTTATCCAGCGTCCATTTGCGTAGCCAGAGTGCCAGCAGCAGCGCTGCGCCCAAGGCTAAAAAAAGAACGAAAACACTCCATAGGCTGGCTCGGGTCTGCAAGTAGCAAACCCCTGTTGCGAAGCCAAAGATGGCAACGCGCACCGCAGCAGCCTAGCTGGGTGGAAGGCGCGGCAAGGCTGCCCGCGCATTGGCGCTGGTCGCGCTGGCCACTTCTGCCACGGTTAACTCACGCAACTCTGCCAGCACTTCCCCGATACGGGGCAACTCCTCTGGGCTGTTGCGTTCCGGATGTAGCCAGGCGGGAGAAATGTCAGGCGCATCGGTCTCCAGCACCAAGGCGTCCAGTGGCAACTGGCTGGCCAAGCGACGGATCTGGCGGGAGCGAGGAAAGGTCATGGCCCCGCCAAAACCCAGCTTGAATCCCAGCCCGATGAACTGCTCCGCCTGTTGAAAGCTGCCATTGAAGGCATGGGCAATGCCGCCCGGTAAAGGCGAGAAGCGCCGCAACTGCTTGAGGATTTGATCTTGGGAACGGCGTACATGCAGCAGCACTGGCAGGCTGCACTCCTTGGCCAACTTCAATTGCTCGACATAGAAATGTTCTTGCTTGTCGCGCATGGCCGTTTCCTTTAACTCCGGCACGAAAAAATCCAGGCCGATTTCGCCGATGGCGACGAAGCGTGCATCATCCATGGCCTGCTGCACAGCCTGACGCAGACAGGTCAGATCGTTTTCCGTGGCGGCCGGTACGCATAGGGGGTGAATGCCCAAGGCATAACAACAATTGGGCTCGCTATGGGAAAGGTTCTGGACCGCATGAAAATTGGCGCGATCCACCGCGGGAATCACGATCAAAGAGACTTTTTTCTGTGCTGCGCGTTGGGCAATAGCAGCATTCGCCCCGTTGAATTCGGCTGCATCAAGATGACAGTGTGTATCTATCCACATTGCAAGACACTCCTTTTCCCAATTCGCCAGCAATCAAATCTGCCAACTTTGTCCTTTTGCTGAGATTCCTAGCCTTACCCTTGGTACGGTAGCAAACCTTGCTGCGATAGATGCATGACCCGATCACAATGGCGCGCCAGTGCATTGTCATGGGTGACGATGACGAATGCCGTGCCCAGGGTGCGCGATAGCTCCAGCATCAGGTCAAATGTGTTTTGCGCGGTTTGTCGATCCAGGTTGCCGGTGGGCTCATCTGCCAGCACGCAGGCAGGTTCGGTCACCAATGCCCGGGCCAGAGCGACACGCTGGCGCTCGCCGCCAGAAAGTTCGCCGGGGACGTGACTGACGCGTGGCCCCAGGCCGACCCGTTCCAGCATTCTGGCGGCCGTCTGCTGGGCCACGCTACGCTGCACGCGCCTGATCAGCAAGGGCATGGCGACGTTATCCAAAGCTGAAAACTCAGGCAGCAAATGGTGAAACTGGTAGACGAAACCAAGCTTGGCATTACGCAATCGGCCTCGCTCCTTCTCGCCCAGGCCGGCAAAATCCTGCCCCAGCAATTCCACCTTGCCATGCGTGGGCGTATCCAGCCCGCCCAGCAGATGCAGCAAGGTCGACTTACCTGAACCGGAAGCGCCGACAATGGCAACGCGCTCGCCCTTATTAATGGCGAAGTCGACGCCTTGGAGCACATCGACCACATATTTCCCTTGGGTATAGGTCTTGCCCAATCCTTGGCAAGACAGAACTGCTGTCGCTTCCATCAATGTCCCTGTCCTTTTGCGGCATCAGCCCAAGGCTGTGTCGGTTGGTGGAGGCTCTGGTATTCGAAGAGTCGATCACTCATAGCGCAGCGCCTCAGCTGGTTTGACCCGTGCTGCCCACCAGCTGGGATACAAAGTAGCCAGGAAGGCCAGTACGATAGCCATGCCGCCAATCGTTCCTACGTCCGGCCAGCGCAAGTCCGACGGCAGCGAGCTGATCAGATAGATGTCCTTAGGCAGGAACTGGACTGAAAACAGGTTTTCGATGAAGGGCACGATCACATCCACGTTCAATGACACCAGCACGCCCAGCCCGACTCCAATAGCAGTCCCGAATAGTCCCACCAGCGCGCCCTGCACCATAAATATTTTCATGATGGAACCGGGCGAAGCGCCCAGTGTGCGCAAAATGGCGATGTCGGCCTGCTTGTCGGTCACCGTCATCACCAGGGTGGACACCAGATTGAAAGCGGCCACGGCAATGATCAGGGTCAGGATGATGAACATCATCCGCTTTTCGGTCTGCACGGCGGCAAACCAGTTGCGGTTCTGGCGCGACCAGTCACTGATGAAGAGATTGCC
>JBBSSV010000173.1:0-4456 GCA_038241705.1 Burkholderiales bacterium
ACATAGGCGCATACGGTGAAATAATTACTAATCGCCCGCATCTTAGTAAAGCCATTAATACCGGCGTGCCAGTCATTGGCCATTTTGCTACATAAGTGCGGTAATAAACGATCCAACTGATACAAACTTCCCTGCAACTGTGCCTCTAACTGCTTTGCATAATCAGCTGCCTCATTTAAACCCCAATGCGGTGGAATACCAGCATGCACCAATACCGTATGCTCGTCAGGATACGCTAGAATCGGCTGATGGCGTAACCACTGCAATAGTTCATTACTATCCTCTGCTGCAAAGATCGGCGCAGTCTTGTCTTTTTTCTTAATCTTAGTTGCACCGTGCCACACTGCTAGTAAATTCAAATCATGATTTCCTAGCACAGTCGCTGCAGCCCCTTGCTCACATAATGCTTTTACATCGCGCAAAGTACTTAACGAGTCTTCGCCGCGCGCGACCAAATCACCGGCGAACCACAACTTGTCTTGGGTAGGATCAAAATCTAATATTTTGAGTAATTGACGATAAGCGCCATAGCAACCTTGTAGGTCACCGATGACGTATTGGTGGCGAAAACTCATAATACCTCAATAATTAATGCTTAATAGTTATTGCTAAAAAACAATATCTCAAGAAACATTGCCTAAAAATATGAATTCTGATAACAAACGTACTCCACCTTTCTACTATTAGCTCTCTATTTCTAAATGACGCGCATGATTGCTTAGCGCGACAAAGCCACTAACGCTCAGAGTTTCTGGACGTGCCTGTGGGTCGATACCGCAAGCTGCAAAGTCATCTTCTTTTAGGGTTGGTAGCAGCGTGGAGTTCTTAAAAAGAGCACGCAGCGTTTTACGGCGATGATTAAAAGTTTCCCGTACGATGAGAGCAAAATTCTGCTCGTCCTCTGCTATTATCATTTTATTAACATGCGGGGTCAGGCGAAAGACTGCGCTCGTCACTTTAGGTGGCGGTGGACGACGTCGTCGTGGTGCCGGGCTTTGGTCAGTGCGCGCATGCGCTCGAGGTAGACGTCCGTTGGGCGTCGAGCACGGCTTCGGCCGAGCGACTGGCGACGAGTGCGAGGACCACTTTGGTGAACAGTTCGGCGGGACGGCCGGTGGGAAGGTGTGGGGTGGCGAGCCAGGTGTCGAGTTCGCTGATGCCGGCGGGGGTGATGGCGTAGATCTTGCGGTCGGCGCCTTCGCCTTGTTCGAGTCCGACGTCGTGCGCGAACTTGTTGAAATTTACGATCAAGATGATGGCGTTTTACATGCAACCATCCGGCGCAAGGTCAACGGCCAGTTGGTTGTTCTTTATGAAAGGAAAGTGAAAGGGAAAATGCTATGAAGAAAACAATTTTAGTTTCCGCTTTAGCTGCGTTCCTGGTCGCTTGCGGGGGAGGTTCAAGTAAAGCCCCTGCCAGCAGCAAACTTACGAACAACTATTGCGAAACTTGCGTTGATGAAGTTGAGGTAGAAGGTAAGCCAAAAGAAGTAGAAGTTGTTGAGGTAAAGGAGGATGACCCTGTCCAACCTGAGCCAGTTGTTGTTCAACCTCCGCCAGTCCGAGCACCTCCAAGCGTTGTGCCTAAAGAATACGGCGGTGAAGCTGAAGGCAAAGGTGAATGCGAAAGGCCGAAGCCGTGGCATCCAAAGCCAGTTGATTGCGAATACACAATTGATGAATATCCAGATCCGCCTGTTGTTGAAAAGGTAGAATGTGGAAGGCCAAAGCCTTGGCATCCAAAACCAGTTGATTGCGATTTTCCAATTAGACAATACGAATCGTAGTTTTAACTAAGCAACGCCCTCAGCACCGCAGCGGCTGTACAAGCATGTCTTTCGCAATGCGCTGGATGTGCGGAGGAAAGCATGAGTCTCTTGCAAGTTGAGCAGTTGCAGGTGTGCTTCGACGACACGTCCATCGTGCAGGACGTCAGTTTCAGCATTGCGCCCGGGCGGCGCTGCGTTGAGCCAGTGCCAGTTGCGATTCTGCCTAGCGCAAACGCGCCTGGTCTTGGGGACGGCGCGACTGCTGCAACTCCGTAGCGCGGCGCGGGCCTGGTCGACATTGGCCTGCAAGCCGTCGTCGCGCAGCACCAGCAGCAAGTCTCCCGCCTCCACACTATCGCCTTCCTTCACCAGACGCTGCGTCACCACGCTCGTGATTTCGCTGCCGATCGGGGACCGCGACAGGGACACGATGCGCCCGGTCTCCACCACGTTCTACACTAGCGTCGTGGGTGCAACCTGATAGCCGGGAACCAGCGGACCACGCCATTGCAGGTACAGGATGAGCAAGGCCGCCAGCACAACTAGTCCCAGCAGGATCAGCATCCACGGTTTAAAGGCGCGAGACGTTTTCATTGCAGTCAATGTTGGCAAGCTTAAAAACTTAAGGAAACACTCGATGCAGGTGCAACGCCGCTCAGGCACAGCCACCCATGTTAGTCGAGGCTTGGGACGTTGTTGGGCATTCATTTCCCAAATGAAAACGTGCGACGCAAACGGAATGCCACAACGATCAACATCACGCCAAACAGGATCGCAAACCAGCCAATGACCCAGACCAACGCCAAGGCACCGGCAAGCGGCTGCAACACCATGACGAAGCCAAACACAATGGACAGCACACCCGACAGGGCGTGTAGCCATTCACCACGAATGTATTGGCGAAACCGTACCGCTGCCACGACTTGAAATACACCCATGGCGATGGCCCAGATGCCAATGATCAGAACAAGCGTGATAGCCGTCAGCCCGTGCCAGAGGAAAGTGACCACGCCGGCACCAATGCCCAACAAGCCGACGATGACCAGTGACCAGAGCGGCCGACCGGCTTCGCGCAAACGAAAGCCGGCAACCACGCCAGCGCCCCATCTATCAGCGCATAGGCACCCCAGACGATCACCAGTACGCCCAGAGTGACACCCGGCACGGCCAGAGTCATGACACCAAAAAGCAGCACGAACACCCCGCGCAAGGCGATCCAGCCCCAGTGCTTGCGCAACAGTGCCAGAGACTCCTGGCTTGAAAACAGCTCATGCGTGGCCATGATGGACTCCTCCTTGATGAGATGCAGGCATCACGGTCGTAGGACCAGGTACGAATCACTTCAGGGTCATAACATCTCGTGCTACCAGCATCGGCCTAAGGCAATGCACTCAGCTGAAAGAGGTTGTATCTCACCTCGTTTCTCGCCCAGTAGCATGTTTAGGTGCCTTACAAGATGTCACTTCAATCCAGTTCCTGTATTCCACCACCGGACACCGTCAGAATCTGCCCGCTGATCCAGCTGGCAGCTGGCGAACACAAAAACAGCGCCGCATTGGCAATGTCCTGCGTCTCGCCCAAACGATGAATAGGAGTGTGCGACAACATCTTTTTCTCGATTTCCGGATTCAGTACCGACTCCAATGCGTCAGTGCGGGTCGCGCCGGGCGCCACGCCGTTAACCCGGATGTTGCGGGGTCCGAGATCAAACGCAATATTGCGGATCAGGTGATCGGCCGCCGCTTTGGACGCACCGTAGGCTGCCATGCGCATATTCTTATTTTCGCCTGCCATTGACGTAATCCCTAGCACTGCCCCGCCGCCCGCCTTGTCCATTTCGGGAGCGGCCAGCTGCGCCAGTCGAAAAAGCGAAAACACGTTGAGATCGAAGGCATGCCGAAAGTCCGCCATCGGCATGTCGAACGGTTTTGGGCCACCGCCTCCTGAATTACTGACAAGCAGGGTCAGCTTGCCAAAATGTCCGACCGTTTCCTGGATCAGGTGGATCAGATTGTTTTCCTTGGTCACGTCGCACGCCAGCGCGGCGGCCTGTCCGCCTTTTGCCTGGATCGCTTGCGCCACCTTGCCTGCGGTCTCAGCATTCAGATCGCTGACCATGACAGCGGCACCGGCTGCGGCAAAGGTTTCGGCAATCACCCGGCCAATGCCGGCACCGGCCCCGGTGACGACAGCAACTTCTCCAGTGAGTTTGAAGTGAGCGGGATCGTACATTTTTTTGTCCTTTTAATTGCTGCTGTTCGGAATGCAGGAACAGACTAAAACATAATGAGTGGCAATTTGTCCTGTTACCAACCTGCGACAGTAGTTATATGGGCCAGATTATCTGCATGCAGTTGAGCAGCGAAAAACAGAAATGCATTTCGCAATGAGTGTCCGCCAGGACGTACGCTGGCTTTCCTTTATGACATGCAAAAACCAGGCGCACTGAACAAACGCTTACCTGGAATTGAGTACGGGCACAAGATTTGTGCCCGGCCAGCGAGCAAACACGCTTGTTAAAGAAAATCTCCTGCGTATGCCAGCTCTTCAGACGATCAGGTATCCTTGCCGTTTTGCGTTGCACGTTTTCATTTGGGAATTGAATGGCCAATTACGTCTACACCATGAACCGCGTCGGCAAGATCGTGCCGCCGAAGCGCCAGATTCTGAAGGATATTTCGCTGTCT
>JBBSSV010000174.1:0-4452 GCA_038241705.1 Burkholderiales bacterium
CGATCAGAACATCGCATTGACCATTCTGAATGGCGTGCAGTGTCGCCAAGCGCTCCGACACCAGATCCTGATGCGGTGAGAACGCGTCGTAGGGCAGGGTCTCCCAGTCGGGCAGCAGCGCACAGCGCAGCCCTTCTGAGCCACCCCCTCCAAACCAGTTCATCTCAATCAGTAGTCGACGGGCATCAGCGGCGTTGGCTACGACTACGGTCAGCATCCTTTGCTGGGCTTTAAGCAACAGAGCCGCTTGCGCTAGCACATGGGAATCGGCAGAGCCGTAGGTGGCAGGCAGGGCAAAACGATTGCCGTGTTTGGGAAGTGTTTTTTTTAGGTCAAATGACATTGGATGACGACATGGGGCATGTCAAACGGACGAGTCCGCAAGAGGAGCCGGGAAGGCAAGCAGAAAGTGGGCTGCCGCCAGCGTGATCGGCGAAAAACCAAGAGACGATTATAAACCAAGCCTCTGGACACGGTTGCACCGGCCCGAATGCCGCAAAGCTGCTGTGACTGAGTGACCGCGCTTGCTTTATCATGCACCTTCTTGCAGGGCATGCCCTGCTTAACTTGGTCCGAGACGTGATGCCTGCTCGTAGTTTTGCCCTGATCCCTGCTGCCGGCGTGGGTGCCCGATTGGGTGCAGCCCTGCCCAAACAGTACCTCAGTCTGGCTGGCAAGCCCGTGCTGCAGCATGTGCTGGAAACCTTTGCAGGCGCGCCGTGTATCGCCCATGTATTCGTCGTGGTCAGTGTAGAAGATGCGTATATCGAACCTTTGCTGCAGAGTGCATCGAATTTGCAGGCACGGGTCACGGTACTGCGCTGTGGGGGCATCAGCCGCCAAGCATCGGTTCTCAATGGCTTGCAGGCCATGTCGCAGGCAAAGGAGCAGGACTGGATACTGGTCCATGATGCTGCACGTCCGGGGTTGGACCGAGCCATGGTGGAGCAGTTGGTCAGTACGCTGGCGCAAGATCCGGTAGGGGGTTTGCTAGCGCTGCCGCTGGCAGATACCCTCAAACGTGCAAGCGCCGAAGGCAGAGTCGACGCCACGATTGCCCGTGAGCATCTATGGGCTGCCCAAACGCCTCAAATGTTTCGCTACGGCCTACTTTGCCGCGCCCTAATGCAGACTCGTGATGTCACGGATGAGGCCAGTGCAGTCGAAGGGTTGGGGTTGCAACCGCGCCTAGTCCCAGGCAGTCCCTATAATTTCAAACTGACGCTACCCGCAGACCTAGCCTTGGCAGAACTCTATTTCAAAGGAAAATGATGAGTGAAGAATGTTCATTCCGGATTGGGCAGGGCTACGATTGCCACGCCCTAGTTGCGGGCCGCAAGCTGATCATTGGTGGCGTGAACATTCCCCATACGACGGGTTTGCTTGGACATTCCGACGCTGATGTCCTGTTGCATGCTATCACTGATGCTTTGCTCGGAGCAGCAGGCTTGGGCGATATCGGCCGGCACTTTCCTGATACTGATCCTGAATTTGCTGGTGCGGATTCCCGCCGGTTGCTGCGCGAAGCCATGCAACGGGTCAATCAGGCGGGCTATGTAGTGGGCAATGTGGACGCCACCATCATTGCGCAAGCACCCAAAATGGCGCCGCACATTCCTGCCATGCAGAGCAATATTGCTGCCGATCTGCATGTGAGCGCAGAGCAGGTCAATGTCAAGGCCAAGACCAACGAAAAAATGGGGTATCTGGGGCGCGAAGAAGGCATGGCTGCACATGCGAGTGTGCTGCTTTATCAGCGCAAGCCCCCAGCGTGAGGTCAAACTAGTTGAAGAAGATTTTCAGCGCGGCCTAGAAACAAGAACGGCTTTAGTTGCCAGAGATATAAATGTCGTGGCTGGCGTCATTGATCTGACGACGCAGATCGCGTCTTTGTGCGTCAGACATGCGATTTACCTTACGGCTGCTCGTGCTGGAATAGTCCAGAGAGTAATCATTTTTGCGATGTGAATGTTTCCATTTTTTGTGAACGGCATTACCGGCCGGTTCAATCGCAACACTGGTTTGTTCCTGCTGGGCCGACAGCGGTACGGTTTGATTCAGATAGTGCATATCTTCCGGCACAGCATTTAGCTCATTTTCTTGAAGCGGGCCAGCCCATGCCGGGGCGGACAGCACAAACATGGACAGCAACAGGGCGTTCGTTGTTACAGGCAAGGCATTCATGGCGATTCTTTCTTCAACAGCCGACACACATTCTGCATCGGTATGAACAGTGTAAGCAGGCCGCGCGCACGTTATAAGCACTTTTCCGTAAAGTATGTAACACTTCGTGGTGCTGCCCCGTCAGCCTTGCCACAGATACACTTTCTGCCGTTACCATAGACCCATGAATACATCAAATATCTCCACTTCTTCTGTAGATCGCACCAGCCAATACAAAATTTTGGTGGTGGACGACGATATCCGCCTGCGCGACCTGTTGCGTCGGTATCTAGCAGAGCAGGGCTTCAACGTAGTCACGGCGGAAAATGCCCAAGCCATGAACAAGCTCTGGCTGCGTGAACGTTACGATTTGCTGGTGCTTGATCTAATGCTTCCGGGCGAAGACGGACTGTCGATCTGCCGGCGCTTGCGCGGCGCTGGCGACCATACGCCCATCATTATGCTCACAGCAAAAGCTGAAGATGTTGACCGTATCGTTGGCCTGGAAATGGGCGCCGACGATTATCTGCCCAAGCCCTTCAATCCGCGTGAACTCGTAGCCAGGATCAATGCTGTATTACGCCGCGCGCCGGTCGAGGAAGCGCCGGGTGCGCCTTCGGAAACGCCGCAGTCCTTTAACTTTGGTGATTTCGTTTTGGACCTGGGCACCCGTACTCTCAAGAAAAGCGGTGAAACCGTGCCGTTGACCACCGGCGAATTTTCTGTGCTCAAGGTTTTTGCCCGTCATGCTCGACAACCCCTGTCACGGGAAAAGCTGATGGAATTGGCGCGCGGGCGTGAATACGAAGTTTTCGACCGCAGCCTGGACGTCCAGATTTCCCGCCTGCGCAAGCTGATCGAACCCGAGCCGTCCAGCCCGCTGTACATCCAGACGGTCTGGGGGTTGGGCTATGTCTTCATCCCTGATGGCCAGCCGCGTTAAGCCAAGACCCCCTTCCCCCGGACTTTTCACGCATGCCTAAGAGAGAATTAAGGTTTGCCTGGCTCAAGAGCGGGCTTTTCTGGCGCACTTTTTTTCTGCTCGGGTTCCTGATTGCAGCCAGCATGGTGGCTTGGGTGATCAGTTTCCGAATGGTGGAGCGCGAGCCGCGAGGCCACCAGATCGCCGCGCAGGTCGTGTCGGTGGTGACAGTGACGCGGGCAGCACTGATGCACTCGGCGCCGGATTCGCGCCGCGAACTGCTGTTCGACTTGGCCAGTAACGAAGGCATCCGGGTCTATCCGCGCGAAAAGACGGACAAGGTGGAACCGCCCCCGGCGATTCCACTGATGCCGGTCATCGAATTCAGCGTGCGCGAAAAATTAGGCAAGAAGACGGCTTTCGCTGGATCAGTGAATGAGTTGCCTGGCTTTTGGGTCAGTTTCGAAATGGACGACGACGCTTACTGGCTGATGCTCGACCGTGAGCGCGTGGAGCGTCTGTCGGGCGCCCAGTGGATAGGTTGGGCCACGGCCACGCTGCTACTTTCGCTTCTGGGCGCAGCGTTCATTTCACGGCTGGTCAATCAGCCACTGGCGCGCATCAACCGCGCCGCTCGTCTGCTGGCCAAGGGCGAAATGCCGGCACCCTTGCCGGAGCGCGGCGCGGCAGAAATCCAGCAGACCAATCGCAGCTTCAACCAGATGGTCGAGGATCTGACGCGCATCGAGTCCGACCGCGCCATCATCCTGGCGGGAATTTCGCACGATCTGCGCACACCCATCGCTCGCATGCTGCTAGAGGTGGAAATGGCCTCTCTTACTCCTGAAGCCCGCGAAGGTATGCAGTCCGATCTGAGTCAGATGGACGCCATTATTGGTCAGTTTCTGACCTATGCCCGCCCTATCAGCAACGCTAGCTTCGCCCGCGTGGACTTGAGCATGCTGCTGGGAGATTGCGCGCATGAAGCTGCTCGATTGGGTGGGGTAGAAGTGAGCACCGAGATTGTCGTGGGCCTGCAGGTTATGGGCAATGAAACCGAGTTGATGCGCACCATCTCCAACTTGGTGGAAAACGCACGGCGGTATGGGATGTCCCCGAAAACAGGTACAGTGGAATTGCACATTGCTGGCTACGTCAAGGATGGTCTTGCCATGCTGGAAGTCAGTGACCGTGGCACCGGTGTGCCAGAAAAAGAAGTGGATTTGATGCTGCGTCCCTTCACCCGCCTGGATACTGCGCGTAGCCAGGCCGAAGGGTCTGGCCTGGGGTTGGCCATCGTCAATCGCATGATCAAGCAGCACGGCGGCAAGTTGCGGCTGATCAATCGCAAGGAAGGCGGCTTGACC
>JBBSSV010000175.1:0-4445 GCA_038241705.1 Burkholderiales bacterium
AGGCGTGATGGTTTTATCGAAGTACGTCAGCAACTACTGCGGCTGGCCAAGCAGTTTTCAGGAAGGATCGTGCTGATCCATAGGAGTCCGCCTTTTTCTGCTCCCAATGCATCGGCAGGTTCGCTGCACTGGGAAGGGAACTTCGGGCATCTCATGCCCGCACCGGGCGGCTGGACGCGTTTGACAGTCGATGAAGAAGGCATGCTGGAAGTTACCAGCACCATCATGGCGCGCACCGCTTCCTGATAGAAGTGATCAAAATACCTACTCCTACTCGCAGGCAGCCGGATCAAGTGGCGGTCTTGTGCATCCAAGTTTTAAGGCCATTGACCCAGGTTCGGGCAGGCAGGTTTCTTTCCAGACGAACCTGCGCTGCACGCCGATACAGCACATCAAACTCGATCTGCGGTGCTTTCTTGAAAGCGATGGCAACGATGTTGGCATCGTGTACCTCTGGCAGCCAGGCGACGGCATCGAAAGCCTGCTCCAAAGCCATCAGGTTTTTGTCGTAACTCAGGAAGTCGCCGAACAGGTTCACCGTCAGGATGCCTTCCGCAGTCAGACAGTCGGCGCAGGCCTGATAGAACTCTGGCGTGTCCAGCACCGGGCCCCGCGCCTCCTCATCGTACAGATCGACTTGCAGGACATCCGCTTTACCGTGGTTGTCCGGGTTCTCGACAAAATCGAGCGCATCCATCGGCAGCACCTGCAGGCGCTCGTCGTTGGGTGGCAAGGAAAAATGGATGCGGCAAGCGG
Source organism: Burkholderiales bacterium (assembly GCA_038241705.1). Classification (GTDB taxonomy): domain Bacteria; phylum Pseudomonadota; class Gammaproteobacteria; order Burkholderiales; family Burkholderiaceae_D; genus JBBSSV01. The sequence continues at coordinate 757 of JBBSSV010000175.1, forward strand.
TGATGACCGCGGGATTGATTTCCACTGCAGTGATACGTGCTTCTGGAAACTGCTGGTAGCAGAATTTGGTCAATGCCGCAGCGCCCAGGCCGAGTTGGACAATGTGCCGCGGCTGGTCTATGAACAGCAGCCACATCATCATCTGTTGCACGTACTCCACTTCGATAACGTGCGGCTGAAGCAGACGCATCGCACCCTGAATCCATTCCGTCCCCAGATGCAAATACAACACGCCGTTGTATTCGACCACATTCACGCCCGGAGCCGAATCATCAACTCCGTTGCTAGGGTCGGCGGCGTCATTCGTCACAACATGCGCTGCATCTTCTGCGAAGTGCCGATCGTCATTGTAGCGTTCGGAATCAGTCATTAATACCTGCCGTTAACTATCTTCAGGCGTTGGCTTGACGAAAGTCGCGCAGGCGCTCAGAACGCGAAGGATGACGCAGCTTGCGCAAGGCCTTGGCTTCGATCTGGCGAATGCGTTCACGCGTGACGTCAAACTGATTGCTGATCTCTTCCAGCGTCTGCTCGCTTGCCATGTCCATGCCAAAGCGCATACGAATGATCTTGGCTTCACGCGGGGTAAGGGAATCCAGCAGATCCCGGATCACTCCGTTCATCGCTGTCTGCATGGCAGCATCGTCGGGGCTGACAGCGTCCACGTCCTGAATCATGTCGCCCAGGGACATGTCGCCATCTTCGCCAATCGGAGTTTCCATAGAAATCGGCTCGCGCGCAACTTTCATGATGGCCTTGACCTTGTTTTCCGGCATCTCCATACGCTCCATGAGCGTGGCGATGTCGGGGTCAGAACCGGTTTGCTGCAGAATTTCGCGTGAAATCCGGTTGAGCTTGTTAATCGACTCGATCATGTGCACCGGCACACGAATGGTGCGACCTAGATCGGCCACAGCCCGTGTGATGGCCTGACGAATCCACCAGGTGGCATAAGTGGAAAACTTAAAGCCCCGACGGTATTCGAACTTGTCGACGGCTTTCATCAGGCCGATGTTGCCTTCCTGAATCAGATCTAGGAAGGGCAAACCACGGTTCACATATTTTTTGGCAATCGAAATCACCAGGCGCAGGTTGGCCTTAGTCATGTCGTGCTTGGCGCTTTGAGCTTCGCGCACGCCAACCGCCATCTGGCGATTGATCTTGCGCAGATCGGTCAGTGACAATGCCAGTTGGTTCTGCAAGTCGATCAGTTCGCGCTGCGACTCCTGAATGGCGGGAGCACTGCGGATCAAGGCTTCGGTATCAGCAGTATTCGCAGCGATTTCAATCTCTATCCACTCCAGGTTGGTTTCGTTACCCGGGAAAGTTTCGATGAAGCGCTCACGCGACATACCACATTGGTTTACGGCGATGTCCAGCACCCGGCGCTCGATCTCGCGCACGGTCTGACCGTGGCCACGCACGGTATCGCTGAAGGCCTCAATCGCTTTGGCAGCAAAGCGAATGGTCATCAACTCGTCTTCAACCGCCTGTTGGGCAACCTTGTAAGGCTCGGATTGATACCCATGCTCTTCGTAAGCGGCACCCATATTGTCGAAGTGTTCAGCAGCGCGGTTAAATTTCTCCATGGCCAGCTTCTGCATCTTCTTGGCGTATTTTGCCGTCTGGTCGGCGGCCAGCGCCTTGGCGGTTTCCTCGTCGTCTTCCTCTTCGTCCTCTTCCAGATCATCCTCGTCAGCATCTGCCTTGGGTGCGGATGTCTTACGGGCAACGGTCTTACGGGCAGTGGTCTTAGGAACAACAGGCAACGGTGCCGGCGCACTCAGATCGCGCAAACCATCCACCAGTTCACCAACCTTCAGGTCACCGTCATTGATACGCTTAGCCATGGCAATGATGTTGGCAATGGTCGAAGGGCAGGCGCAAATCGCCCTCATCATTTCTTTCTGACCAGCTTCGATGCGCTTTGCAATCTCGATTTCGCCTTCACGGGTCAGCAAGGGTGAAGCCCCCATTTCACGCATGTACAGGCGCACCGGATCGGTGGAGCGACCAAAGTCGGATGACGTAGTAGCCAACACCGCCTCGGCAGCGGCCTCAACCACATCATCCGAGGTGTTGTGAACTGTCTGGGTCTCTCCACTGTTGGACAGCAACGCATCGTTATCGGGCGCGCGATCGTAGATGACAATGCCGACGTCGATCAGAGCTGCCGTCAGACGCACCAGATCATCCGGCTCAACCGAGTTTTCGGAAAGCTGATCGCTGATCTCGGCATGGGTCAGATACCCACGATCACGCGCCACGCGCATCAACTCGGCAATCTGCCGATGGCGCGCTTCTTGCTGCGCCTGATCTGCTTGCTGCACTGCAGGCGTGGTGCCTGCTGCAGCGTTGCGCTGCTTGGTGCGTACGGCTTTCAGCTCGGCACGCTCGATAGCGTTGAGGACGGTAATTTCTTCGTCTTCAGGCTGAAATTCGACAGGTCGGCGGCCTCGACGGCCGGGCACCTTCACACCAGGCATGGAGTAGCTTGAGGTATCGATTTCAGCCAGCACGGCGGCATCAGTAATTCTTGTCACCTCAGGAATGGCTCCTCCTTTGCTTTTGCTCACATGAGTCTCAGTTTTGGTAGAGGTGGAATTGCGACTGGTTTGTGGTTTAATGTTGGACATGACCGGCCCTTTCCTTTGGGGATAAGAATTTTTGACAACGACGATACGCGCCCAAACAGGCGCAGCAAGCTCGCAAGAGGCGCGCCCGAGAAGGGATTCTGGATGGTAAGGAAACTATACCCACAGACAGAGCAGCATATAGGCACGTATAGAGGATATGTGTTCGTGCGCTAAAAACGCAACGAACACATTTGATAGCAAACCTCAGGCGAACGCATGATTTAAGAGCTTCAGATGAACGGTCAATTATAGCATTGGCTTGCAAAAAAAACCAGTCCCATCTGCAGTTCCCTGCCTGAAAATCTCGTTAAAATCAAGGAAAAACCGCTTACTTATCCTAAGTTCTGGAGTTTATTTATCTAATGAAATAGTTTTCAGCATTTTCCTCCATGCTTTTCTCAACAGAACTCACGGAGGCAAATGCATATTCCTCAATTTAAAAAAACGCGATTTAGATTAGTTGCTGATTTATTTTTTTTCCAAAAAAATCAACCCTCCCCCTCGCTGGTCAGCGCGCTTTCAGAGCAGACGTAATCTGTTTGAGACCGCGAACTGTTCGATTTCGCGAATAATTTTCTAACAAATTGCGCAGCCGCCGCAACAACGCCTTTCACTTTTGCATCATCCTTGGGCCGTAAGAAGAGCAGCGCTTGTAAAGCTTGTAAAGCTTGAACCCACGGCCCAACTGGGCAACCATGACGCTTTATCACCCGAGTATTCAGTGACTGCAGCAGCCGACACTAAGTGTTTAGTTTCGTGGGATCATATCCCTCGTCGTAGCTGGCCTCTATTTCGTGCAAAGGCTACACTCGACGAGTTGATTGCTGGATTCAGCAGTCCCGGTATTCAACCACAGCAGGAACACTTGACAGCATGAGTTCACGCATTCATCCGCAAGCGCGTACCACCCCGAAAATCCGGCAAGAGATCAAGGATTCCGGCCTGTCGGATCGGCAGGCCGCCAAGGTCTTCAACATCACCCGCGCTACCGCACGCAAATGGTAGAAGCGCGACGACGTGCAAGACCGTTCCCACTGCGCCCACACGCTGCAT
>JBBSSV010000176.1:0-4419 GCA_038241705.1 Burkholderiales bacterium
AAGGCCTGAAGGGCATGAGCAAGCCAACCGAGTGGATGAAAGCCGTGGCCGAGCGTGCTGCAGGCAATCGCACCAAGCTCGAAGGTCGTCTGACGGCTTCCACGCCAATCATGAACTACCACAATTCACTGGGCGCAATCCGTGACGTGCTGAAGAACTACCCTGATATCACGCTGGTCAACGAAGGCGCCAACGCTCTTGACAACGCCCGCATGATCATCGATCAGTACAAGCCACGCCGTCGTGTGGATACCGGTACCTGGGGTGTGATGGGCGTTGGTATGGGTTCCGCCGTCGCTGCTGCAGCTGAAACCAACGAGCCAGTTGTCGCCATTTGCGGCGACAGCGCCTTTGGTTTCTCGGCCATGGAGATCGAAACCATCACCCGTTACGACCTGCCAGTGACCACGATCATTATGAACAACGGTGGTATTTATCGTGGTGATGAGGACGATCCAGGGCATCAAATCTCTTGCATGGTCTTCAACCGTAATACTCGCTACGACTTGCTGATGGAATCCGTCGGTGGCAAGGGTGTGCGCGTTGAAACGCCTGAAGAGCTGACTAAGGCACTGGAAGAGGCGATCAAGTCTCGCAAGCCAGTCCTGATTGACGCTATTATCGACCCTGCTGCAGGTGTTGAGTCCGGCCGCATCGGTAACCTGAACGTGGTCAGCACGATCGGTAAGAAGAAGTAAAGCTCGGAAAGCTGATTGCGACCAGTCCGAGGTAATCAACGACTTGTAAGCAGTCATTGTTGACCAAGCGCGAGCGGGCTTTGCCCAGCTCGCGCTTTTGTGTCACTTACAGAGGAGATAAGAAATGAGCAAGGCGCTAGATGGCGTTCGCGTTATTGACTTCACCCACGTGCAATCCGGCCCCAGTTGCACCCAGTTGCTGGCCTGGTTAGGCGCAGATGTGATCAAGATTGAGCGTGCCGGAGAAGGTGATGCGACCCGGGGTCAGTTGCGTGACATTCCCGAAGTAGACAGCTTGTACTTCACTATGTTGAACCACAATAAGCGTTCGATCACTTTGAACACTAAGAACCCTAAGGGTAAGGCGGTGTTGGAGAAGATGATCAAGGAATCCGATGTGCTGGTTGAGAACTTTGCGCCAGGTGCCCTGGATCGCATGGGGTTTACCTGGGAGCACATCAATGAGCTCAATCCCAGTATGATCGTGGCCTCGGTCAAGGGGTTCGGCCCCGGCCCCTACGAGGATTGCAAGGTCTACGAGAACGTGGCGCAATGCGCTGGCGGTGCAGCGTCGACCACGGGCTTTGCCGATGGTCCGCCAACGGTTTCAGGTGCGCAGATTGGTGACAGCGGTACAGGTCTGCATCTGGCTCTGGGTATCGTGGCTGCGCTATATCAGCGCAATACCACCAATCGCGGTCAGAAAGTGCTGGCCCCCATGCAAGACGCGGTGCTGAATTTGTGTCGGGTCAAGCTACGCGACCAACAGCGTCTGGAACGTACAGGGGTCATGCAGGAGTATCCGCAGTATCCGGATACACCGTTTAGCGATGCTGTTCCTCGCGCTGGCAATGCTTCGGGCGGTGGTCAGCCTGGGTCAATCCTGAAGTGCAAGGGCTGGGAGACCGATTCCAATGCCTATATCTATTTCATCACTCAGGGTGCAGTCTGGGCGCCAATCTGTAAGGTTATCGGCAAGGAGGAGTGGATCACCGATCCCGACTATGCCACGCCCGCGGCGCGCTTGCCACGCCTGAAGCAGATCTTCGCCACGATCGAAGAGTGGACTATGACCAAGGACAAGTTCGAGGCCATGGATATCCTGAACAAGTTTGATATTCCCTGCGGTCCCATCTTATCGATGAAGGAAATTGCGCACGATCCGTCGCTGCGTGAAAGCGGCACCATCGTCGAGGTTGATCATCCGGTTCGGGGTAAGTACTTGACCGTCGGCAACCCGATTAAACTCTCGGATAGCCCGACCGATGTTACGCCTTCTCCTTTGCTGGGCGAGCATACGGAAGAGATTCTTAAGCAGTTTGGTTACTCCAAGGCGGAAATCGAAGAGATGCGCGCAGAAAAAGCCATCTAAGCTGACTGCTATTCAGTCAATAAAAAGGGCGCTTCTCTTAGAGGCGCCCTTTTTTGTCGGGATTCTGACAATCCAAGCATAAGCCGTGTTCTGTGAGCGCCGTCTGTAATAACCTGGACGTTGCCCGGTCACGTTTCGTGCGCCTCGGGCAAGTCGTGTGCCCTTTTTCAAAGAGCGGCGCGACTATCGACGGTTCGTTAGTGGCGTCTGCTTAAGGATGTACGTTGCAGACATCAGAGTCCACCTGCTGATGCATTACCTATATAGTTGAATGTTTCTGCATGTGTTAGTGGTACAGCGATAACTAACACCTATGTATTTAATGCATGTAGAATAGAATTCTATGCGACTTTTCGCCCGGCGCTTATTTAATATCCTCAAGCCTTGCAGCAGGGCGACACTCATAAAACCTCTTTCAACCATCTTTGCCATTAGTGCGAACACAACAGCATCAGAGGAGCTGGTTAGGACCACCTATGAATCACAAAATCATCCCCATTGCGACGCAAGAGGTCACGAAGGAACGCAGGCGCCAGGCACCCAAAGGGCGGCGCGTCGATCCGAATGCCATGGCAGAAGTCCAGGCCTTGCTGGGCACCGAGTCGCGCCAGGCCGATATGTTGATTGAGCACCTGCACAAAATTCAGGATCGCTACAACGCGCTGTCGGCTCCGCATCTGGCTGCGTTAGCCAAGGAAATGCGCCTGCCGCAAACGCAGGTGTATGAGGTCGCGACCTTCTATCATCACTTCGACGTGGTCAAGGAAGGCGAAACGGCGCCGCCGGCACTGACCGTGCGCGTGTGCGAAAGCCAGTCTTGCGACATGGCCGGTGCCCGCGACCTGCTGGAAAAGCTGCCGGCCATTCTCGGCAAGGATGTGCGCGTGATTCCAGCGCCCTGCGTCGGACGTTGTGAAAGCGCGCCCGTGGTGGTGGTCGGTCAGAATGCCCTTAAGCAAGCAAGCTGCGACAGCGTAGCCGAAGCCGTTGGCACCAGCGCCATCAAGGAAACCGTTGACGGTCATATCGACCACGAGACCTATCTGCGCGATCATGATGGCTACGCCTTGTACAAGGCGTGCATCAATGGCACGCACGATATCGAGTCCGTGCTCAAGACGATGGAAGACTCCAACTTGCGCGGCTTGGGCGGCGCAGGCTTTCCGGCTGGACGCAAATGGCGCATCGTGCGCAGCGAAGCCGGCCCGCGCCTGTTGGCTGTCAACATTGACGAAGGCGAGCCAGGCACGTTCAAGGACCGCTATTACCTCGAGCGCGACCCGCACCGTTTCTTGGAAGGCACCCTGGTCGCGGCTTGGGCTGTAGGTATTGAGATTATTTATATTTATTTGCGGGATGAGTACCACGGTTGCCGCGCGATGCTGGAAGCCGAAGTGGCCAAGCTGCGCGCTAACCCACCCGTGACTGGCATGCCGGAAATCATCCTGCGTCGGGGCGCTGGCGCCTACATCTGCGGCGAAGAGTCGGCCATGATCGAATCGATCGAAGGCAAGCGCGGCATGCCTCGCCTTCGCCCGCCCTATGTGGCTCAGGTCGGCCTCTTCGGTCGTCCCACGCTGGAGCACAACTTCGAAACTCTGTACTGGGTGCGCGAAATTCTGGAAAAGGGTGGTGAGTGGTTTGCCTCCCATGGTCGCAACGGCCGCAAGGGGTTGCGTTCCTACTCGGTGTCGGGCCGGGTCAAGAATCCGGGTGTCAAACTGGCTCCGGCCGGTATCGCCATTCAGGAATTGATCGACGAATACTGCGACGGCATGCTGGACGGTCATAGCTTCTATGCTTACCTGCCAGGTGGCGCTTCGGGTGGCATTCTGCCCGCGACCATGAACGACATTCCACTTGACTTCGATACCTTGCAACCCTACGGCTGCTTCATCGGCTCGGCAGCGGTGATGGTGTTGTCGGATCAAGATACGGCGGTGGGAGCAGCGCGCAACACCATGCATTTCTTCCGCGACGAATCCTGTGGCCAGTGCACACCTTGTCGCGTGGGCACTGCCAAGGCATTGAACCTGATCCATCAGCCCAAGTGGGATGTGCCGTTGCTGGAAGAATTGTCACTCGTGATGCGGGACGCGTCGATTTGCGGATTGGGGCAGGCTGCGCCCAATCCTGTGGATTGCGTGATCAAGTATTTCCCGCACGAACTGGCCTGACAGGCAAAGAGAGAGAACCATGAATGCAATTACGAGAAAAGAAATAATGGAGCTGGATGTGCCAACTGTCACGTTCGAGCTCAACGGCCGCGAGGTGCGCGGTAAAGCCACTGAGACCCTGCTTCAGATTGCCGACCGTGAAGGCGTTGATATTCCGCGCCTGTGCTACATG
>JBBSSV010000177.1:0-4398 GCA_038241705.1 Burkholderiales bacterium
GAGGTGTTGGTGCAAGACGTGATCGCAGCAATCAGGATGTCTCCATTTTTAATGGAAACACCGTCCTTATTTTTGTAGGGGGTGTGCAGATCGCCAGCGTCCTTGTTGAAGCCGTTTTCTTCCACAGCTGTGACGAACAGTTCTTCAAACGTGCGTTTCACGTCATCCAGTTCGATTCTGTCTTGGGGGCGCTTGGGACCGGCCAGCGAGGGCGTAACCGACGCCAGGTTGAGGTCGACGACACGGGTATAGTCGATATCACCGGCCTTGGGAATTCCGAACAATTCCTGGGCCTTGAAGTAGCTTTCGAAAGCCTCGATTTCCTCTTCGGTACGACCTGTCCCGCGGAAATAGGTGATGGTGGCGTCATCGACGGGGAAAAAGCCCATGGTTGCGCCATACTCTGGCGCCATATTGGCGATGGTGGCGCGGTCAGTGGTTGACAGCGAAACGGTGCCTTCGCCAAAAAACTCTACGAACTTGCCTACAACCTTTTCCTTGCGCAGCATCTCGGTAATGGTCAGAACCAGGTCAGTGGCCGTGACGCCTTCGCGCAAATGGCCGGTCAGATTCACCCCCACGACATCAGGCGTCAAGAAGTATACTGGCTGGCCTAGCATACCGGCCTCGGCTTCGATTCCTCCTACACCCCAGCCGATCACGCCAATGCCGTTGATCATGGTGGTGTGGGAATCGGTTCCAACCAGAGTGTCCGGATAGTAAATATCATCCTTTTGATGGACGCCGGGTGCCAGGTATTCCAGATTGATCTGGTGGACAATGCCAAAGCCTGGAGGCACCACGCCAAAGGTATCGAAGGCTTGCATACCCCATTTCATGAATTGATAACGCTCGTTATTACGCTGGAATTCGAGCTTCATGTTCAGGTCAAGCGCCTGGTCTTCGCGATAATGGTCAATCTGCACCGAATGGTCGACCACCAAGTCAACGGGCACCAGCGGCTCGATCTGTTTGGGATTTTTGCCCATTCTGTCGGCCACGCCGCGCATGGCGGCTAGGTCGGCCAAGAGCGGCACACCTGTGAAGTCCTGCAAAACGATGCGCGCAACGACGAAAGGAACCTCATCGGTTCGCACGCACTTTGGCACCCAGTTTGCTAATTGTTTGACATGCTCTTCCGTCACTTTCTGGCCGTCGCAGTTGCGCAGCACGGATTCCAGAACGATGCGGATGGAGACAGGCAATCGCGCGATATCCACACCCAGTTTTTTCCCCAAGGCGGGTAGGGAATGCAGCCTGCCTTTCCTGGAGTCGGAAATTTTGAATTCTTGTAAGGTGCTGAAGTTGTTGTGGGACATGACGTCTCTTCTCCTTGTTTGATGTGATGCATGATCAGACGCTGCATTGCCGACCATCAAAAGCATAACGCCCATCTGTGCAAATGAAGCACAGAAGGGCGTATCGAATGGGTAAGCGGTTTGCTTTTAGCGGCTAGCTACAGCAGCGTTCGACAGAGAGCGACTCGACTCTTGGGCGATTTGCTCGCTGTTTTTGCACTCATTGGCAAGTTGCTGGCCCTTTTTGGAGTTAAGCAGCATTCCCTTCGAAGGAATTCCGAGCCAGACCAAACCCTGTTGCTCATTTTCGAAACGCTGAGCGCCACTGCTGGTGCCAATACGGGTCAGGCGGTGCACATCATTTTTCCAGCGCAGGGAAATGGCTTGGTCGTCGCCTTGTTTCGTATAAATGGTGAGCTTGTTGCCCAGTTCGCAAGCATAGTCTGTCCCGAGCGCACCCACCAGGTCCGCTTCGCTTACTTTAGAGGTGACTACAACTGCCGTAGCGGCGCCGCCGGCAGCCGCCACCTTGTTAGTTTTCGGTTTTTTGGCGCTCTTAGCCGATGTTTTCTTGACGCTTTTTTTTACAACGGCTGCAGATTCCTGTTTTGCAACGGCTTGGGGGATAGCGACAGCCATGCTGCTGCCAAAAATGATTAACGCGAGCAGGTTTTTCATGTGAGTTCTCCGTTGACACATGCTTGTGTTTAGTAGCAAGTCATGCCGGGTAGTAACGATTTCCTTTGTCAAGGCGTACAAGCCAGCCGTTGCAAAAGTGAGTAAAGGAGTCCATGTTACCGATAACATGTCTTGGCAGGCAAGCAGCTGCGTTGCATAAAAGCCTGATTGATAACATCGCAAGCTGCATTAACATCTAAAATATTTGATAACGCGTGAAAACCTGATGATAGATAAAATACTGTCAAGTTTCGAATGCTTGATCGGCAAAAGACTATGGGAGTGAACTATGCGTCCATTGGTTCATTTGGCACGAGCATATTGCATTTGTGTGCGAAATTGTAATAAAACTGTTTGTGACCTCGCTAGTTCGTTGGGCGCCAAGAACCAAGAGTATTGGCTTTTGGCAAAGTCGACTTGATTAAGCGAACGGTAATTATGTTTTGCCAGTATTCAATTTAGCAAATTTTGGATGCCTTCGCGTTCTTGTAAGAGCTCCTGTAGCGTGAAGTCAATTCGCTGACGCGAAAATTCATCTAGCTTCAATCCTTGCACGATCTTGTACTCACCATTTTCGGTGGTGACGGGAAACCCAAACATGATGCTCTCTGGAATGCCATAGGAGCCATCGGAAGGTACGCCCATTGTCACCCATTTTCCATCGCTTCCCATGAGCCAGTCGTGGACGTGGTCGATTGCGGCATTGGCTGCAGAGGCGGCAGAGGAAAGACCGCGTGCCTCGATGATGACCGCGCCGCGCTTGCCCACGACAGGGATGAAGTCTTCATGGTTCCACGCTTCATCGTTAATTAACGCCTTGACAGACTGATTGCCCACCGTGGCGTAGCGATAGTCGGGATACATGCTTGGGGAATGATTGCCCCAGATGAAAAGCTTGTCTATGGCTGTAACAGGTTGCCCTATTTTGGTTGAAATTTGGGAAAGCGCCCGATTATGGTCGAGTCGCATCATCGAGGTGAAATTTTTGCGGGGCAGGCTGGGAGCAGACTGCATGGCAATATACGCATTAGTGTTGGCAGGATTGCCTACCACAAGTACTTTGACTTCCTTGGACGCCACTGCATCTAAGGCTTGGCCCTGAACCGTGAATATCCTGGCGTTGGCGTGAAGCAGGTCTTTGCGCTCCATGCCGGGCCCCCGTGGACGTGCGCCGACTAGAATTGCCACATCGACATCCCGGAATGCGGACATGGCATCGTCATGTGCCGTCATGCCTGCCAATAGTGAAAAGGCGCAATCCTCAATTTCCATCATCACGCCTTGGAGCGCCCGTTGCGCCTTTTCATTGGGGATTTCCAGTAACTGCAGGATCACAGGTTGATCCTTGCCCAGCATGTCACCGTTAGCAATGCGAAACAATAACGAGTAGCCGATCTGGCCGGCGGCACCTGTCACAGCAACACGCATCGGGGCTTTGGTCATAAGGTATCTCCGGATTGTTCATGGAAAATAGAAAAGGCGCCTGTGCGAATGCCCCTGCCTGAGAAATAACAATGATACGGATGAAATACCGGCAAGTCAGCCGAAATCCCACTCACGCTCTTTCTTTTCATGCCTTGCAGTGACAAGAAAACCATGAGAACAGTGGTCACCAAAAGCGGTCCAGTCCGTATTGGAAACTGAGCTCTCCCTATTACTCAAGCCCGCCTGATGCTTGCGGCGCTGGTAAAGTTGCCGTTTTACTCTAGACGATAGTGTCCTTTTCATGGTGAAATCGGCCACTTTGCGCTGCCTTGCTTACGTGCTTTATGTGTATTTCGTTAATAAGCCGCGCAGCCTAGGAAATACCCGCAAATAAAAACGAAAGGCGCATTCCCGGTAGACCAATGTCGTTTCACACTCGGCACTAGCGTTTTTCAGTTGCGCAGCGCACGTTCATTGTTTGGCCTGGCGGATGAAATAAGCGAGAATTGTGAAGTGCTTGTCAAAAAAACGCATAACCATTCATAACAGATCGCTCCGAGCGCAAAGGTGAAGCATGTCTGAGCCCATTAAAAAAAAGCGCACTATGGCCAATCCTGCGCTGACCAATATTCACATCACGCAGATCATGGGTTATCGCATGCCATTGGCCGCCCTCGTTTCCATCCTGCACCGGATCAGTGGCGCGTTCATGTTCCTGCTTTTTCCGGCAGTGCTGTATCTGCTGGAACAAAGTCTGACGTCCGAAATTTCTTTTGCGCATTTCAAGAGCGTCGCCTCTCACTGGTTCGTTAAGCTGATCCTGTTGGGTCTGGTGTGGGCTTATCTGCACCATCTTTGTGCAGGCATTCGCCACTTAACCATGGACCTGCATTACGGGTTGACCAAGGACGGTTCGCGCCGCTCTGCGGTCGTGGTACTGACTGTCAGCCTGGCGCTGACTGCCCTGGTTGCACTCAAATTGTTTGGAGTGTTCTGA
>JBBSSV010000178.1:0-4388 GCA_038241705.1 Burkholderiales bacterium
GTCGTCGGATGGTAAATGCGCAGACTGCGCCCTGGCGTGTGCAGCGCCTTGATTGCCGCGTGCAGGCTTTCGGTCTGTTCGACGGCAACGCTGACCTGATGCACGGAGGTGGCCAGATGCTCGGCCAGCAGGCGATTGCGCATGCGCGCGATGCCGGCGCGGATGCGCTGTTTTTCCTCCGCTGTTCCGCTGGCTTCGATTACCAGGTTGCATTCGGTATCCAGCACCATGGAACGATTGCTGAGATTGGCCGAGCCGATGCTGAATACATCGTCGTCCATGGCAAACACCTTGCTGTGAACGTTCAGACAGCCATTTTCCAGATCCGGCAAGAAAGGTGCGTACAAGTGATAACGGTCATGCACATCGGCCTGCTGCAATCGGTTTTGCATGCGTGCGCGCAGCACCCCCATGGTGGCATCTTCCAGCCAGCCGCTCTGGGTCTGAGGAGAGATCACCATGACTTCCGGCCCGGCAGCCTCTTGCAGGCGCTGCACCAGAGCATTGGCAATCAGGCCGGAGGTGAAGTACTGGTTCTCAAAAAAGAGCGCATGGCGGGCACCAGCAATGATGTCCAGATGCAGCTGACGAATCTCAAAGATCCCTGCCCTGCCTTCATGGCTAGGTTCGGTGCGGGCAATGCCCACGTCAATGTCAGTCAGGTCGGGACGCACATTGTCCGGCCAGGGATCGTGGTCGAGGCTCGTGCATAGCGGCACCGGCATCCGCGAGCTGGCACGCTTCCAGCGTTCGCGCACCAGTTCTCCCAGCGCCTGCGCTGCGCTGCCATCAACCAGGGCTTGAACATCGTGGAAGGGGCCGTAGGGTTTGTTGCTCAAGTCCTTGCGCAAAGGATGTCTGGCAGCATGCTCGGGTGTGTCCCAGCGATACTCGGTCATGTCCAGCCCGCCGACAAAGGCCACGGCATCATCGACCACCACGATCTTCTGGTGGTGCGAGGCGCTGACCGGATGGCGCCCATCCATGCAAAAGGAAAAATTCTTGCTGCTGCGCCAGGCCAGCTTGTACGACTGCAGCCACTCCCGTTCCAGCGCGTACAGCACGGCAAAGTCCCAGTTCAGGACATAAATGTGCAGCCCGGGTCGCTCGTCCAGCAAAGCATGCAGAAAGTCCGCCAAGGGTTCCGGATAGCCGTCCTGGGCCTCGCCCGGCACCAGGCAGGTACGGCTATCGATATCCCAGCTGAGAATGAAAATGCTGTGACGCGCCGTGCGCATCGCTGCGCGCACGGCAGAGAAATAGGCATCGGCATCGACCAGCATGCTGAAGCGCTGCGCGTGGGCAATGCGCCAGCAGTTGTAACCAGACTGCAGTAGCGGGGTCTGGAAATGAATGGCTTGCTTGTCAGGGGATTGGTGGAGAGCCATGCCTCGTGTTGGTGCAATTCTGCGCCCGCCTGCGCAGCAGCATGAAAGAAATCGGAAAAGCGGTCATCATAACCTGCAGTGCAGGCCGCCTGGCTTCAACGCTCTGGCTAAGTACATTGAGACTAGCTTGGCCATTGTAACGTTGCTTCTCCGCAGCAATTTTCACTTTTGCTGCTGCTTGAGATGGCTCAATTTCTTTCTACTAGCACTTGCCGCTTCTCATGCAGAAGCCAAAGAATGCGGCGATTGGCTGGACTTGTTAAATGTGGCAAGCAATACTTGGCAACACGCAATGCAAAAAAAGGGTAAGTATGACGAAGTTAGAAATGTTTGATCCTGAAGTCGAGATGAGCGATGTGGATGAAGATACGCTCGACGTCAAAGACAATCGCGCGGTTCCTGACGACAAGGTGGAAGTGGTCGATACTCAGGTTGCGCCCGAAGGCAAGCTGGAAATCCTGACCCGCGCCGAGATCAGCAAGTTGCTGGACCAAGGTCAGGGCGGTCTGCATGAAATCTTTCGCAACTGTGCCTTAGCGGTGCTGAGCTCTGGCAGTTACATTGATGATGGCAAGGAGCTGCTGGAACGCTACGCCACCTTCGACATCACCATCATCCAGCGCGAACGCGGCATCAAGCTCGACATCAAGGGCGCGCCCGCCACTGCCTTTGTCGACAACGAGCTGATTCGCGGTATTCACGAACACTTGTTTTCAGTGCTGCGCGACGTACTTTTTATCAATGAAGATATCGAAACCAGCCCCAAGTTCGACCTGGACACGTCAGCTGGCATTACCGACGCCATCTTTCACATTCTGCGCAACGCCAATGTGCTACGCCCCAAGCTCGCACCGAACTTGGTAGTGTGCTGGGGCGGACACTCGATCAGCGGCGAGGAATACGACTATTCCAAGAGATTCGGTTATGAGGCCGGCCTGCGTGGCCTGGACATCTGTACTGGCTGTGGACCGGGCGCGATGAAGGGGCCGATGAAAGGCGCCAGCCTAGGTCATAACAAGCAGCGCATCGCCAACGGCCGCTACTTAGGCATTTCTGAGCCCGGCATCATTGCTGCTGAGTCACCCAACCCCATCGTCAACGATCTAGTGGTGCTACCGGATATCGAAAAACGTCTGGAAGCTTTCGTGCGCGTCGGACATGGCATCGTCATTTTCCCCGGTGGTGCAGGTACCGCAGAAGAAATCCTGTATCTGCTGGGTATCTTGCTGCATCCCGATAATGCCAAGCTCCCCTTTCCCTTAATCTTTACCGGCCCACGCAGTAGTGGCGACTATTTTCGCCAGATCGATGACTTCATCGGTTGCACGTTAGGCCCGAAAGCCCAGGAGCGCTACCAGATCATTATGGACGACCCTGAACTGGTGGCCCGTGAAATGGTCAAGGGCATTCAGCAGGTCAGGGAATTCCGGCGCGAACGGGGCGATGCTTTTTACTTTAACTGGACACTGAAGATCGATCATGAGTTCCAACAGCCCTTCTTGCCCACGCACGCCAACATGCGCAGCCTGAATTTGCACAAGAACCAGGAGCCGCACATGCTGGCGGCCGACCTGCGGCGCGCTTTTTCTGGAGTAGTGGCGGGTAACGTGAAAGCCCATGGCATCCGTGCCATCGAAGAGCACGGGCATTTCGAGATCCACGGCGACAGCAGCATCCTGAAGCCTATGGATGAATTACTGAACGCTTTCGTGCGCGACCATCGCATGCGCCTGCCGGGCAAAACCTACGTGCCCTGCTACCGCATCGTTAAATAATCGCAGCGTGAAATAAAAAACGCCCTAGAGTCCGCAAGATTCCAGGGCGTTTTACCAAGCTACGCCATCGGCAGCCTGATTATGACGGTAAGGTCTGCTACTGATCAGACCACAGCTTGCCGGCCGAGGACCAGTCTTCTTTCTTCACGTCCTGGATGATGACGTCCACCGATTCACGGCTGCAGGCGATGGTGTCGCAGGCAGCGTCGGTCAACGCCTTGGCCAGTGCGCGTTTCTGGTCAACCGTACGGCCTTCGAAAATTTGAATGGTAAT
This sequence comes from Burkholderiales bacterium, assembly GCA_038241705.1. Taxonomy (GTDB): domain Bacteria; phylum Pseudomonadota; class Gammaproteobacteria; order Burkholderiales; family Burkholderiaceae_D; genus JBBSSV01. The sequence goes on from JBBSSV010000178.1 coordinate 3,438, forward strand.
GGTTGGCATATTTTCTCCTTAGGGTCAGTAATTTTCAACAATCGGCGCACTCTGCGCCAACTTTATTGCTTGTAGTCGGGCGCCATGGCATCCAGCTTGCGCAGCAAGGCTGGCCACTCCAGTTCGCCTTCGATCGCGCCACCGGCCGTCAGAGCCTGATAGGTTTTTTCGCATATCTGGGGGGCCGGCATAGTGAGCTTGCCGCCGCCACTTTGCGCCCGCAACTGGAACAGACAGGCCCGTTCCAGAGTATCCATCAGCACAAACGCTTCGGCCACGGTGCGCCCAGCAATCAAAGTGCCGTGATTGCGCAACATCATGGCCGGATAGTCGCCCAGACGCTCGATCAGACGAGCCTGCTCCGTCGGCGACAGTGCCAGCCCTTCGTAATCGTGATAGCCAATCTGCTGGTAGAAGCGCAGCGCATGCTGGGACAGCGGCAATAGCCCCTCTTCTTGCATGCCCACGGCAATGCCATTCGGATTGTGCAGATGCATGACACACAAGGCATCGGCGCGCGCAGCATGCACAGCGCCATGGATGGCAAAGCCAGTTACATTCACGCGCTGGCTCTGGTCACCGATGATGTTTCCCTGCAGATCAATCTTGACCAGATTGGAAGCGCATACCTCATCGAAACGCAGCCCGAAAGGATTGATCAGAAATCGTCCCGGCTCGTCCGGCACGGCAGCAGAGATGTGGGTATAGATCAGGTCATCCCAGCCATTCCGCGCGCACAAACGATAGCAGGCGGCCAGATCCACGCGGATCTGCCATTCGGCGTCTGTCATGGCGACTGGCTCGGCTGAGGGTAATGCTGATCCGGCGGGAAGGACGAATGGATTCATGGAGTTTTTATCAAGAGGAAACCAGATTTCGACAGTGGCTGCCTGCTAAAAGTAGGATGTTTCCAACCATAATCTAGCGCCGCTGGGTCCAGTATGTTGCATA
>JBBSSV010000179.1:0-4355 GCA_038241705.1 Burkholderiales bacterium
CCGGTGGGTTTCATGGGCGGCATCATCGGGCGCTTTTTTCACCAATTTGGTCTGACGGTGTCGGCAGCCGTGCTGATCTCGATGTTCGTGTCTTTCACGCTCGACCCCATGCTGTCCTCGATCTGGCACGATCCGGCCGCCCATGGCGAGCATGGCCGTCGCGACAGCCTGTACAACCGCACCATTGGGCGCGTGCTGGAACAGTTCGAGCGTTTCATTGCCTGGCTGTCACGCACCTACCAGGTCATTCTCAAGTGGTCGCTCAGACATCGTCTGCTGACGGTGGTGATTGCGATCGCGGCCTTCTTTGCCGGGCTGGCGCTACCGGTCCTGGGCCTGGTCGGCACCGAATTCGTGCCAGAGGCTGATTACTCCGAAACTGGAGTTACCTTCAATACGCCGGTGGGCTCCTCGTTGGAGCTGACCGAAAGCAAGGCGCGCCAGGTCGAAGCCATCCTGCGCGAGTTTCCCGAAGTCCAGGACCTGTACACCACCATCAATACCGGCGCAACCCAGGGCAAGAACTACGCCACTATCTTCGTGCGCCTGATACCGCGCGACACGCGCAGTCGCAGCACCACCGAACTGGCCATCCCCCTGCGAGAACGATTGCAGCAGGTGGCGGGCATCACGGTCACCCATATCGGCGCGCTCGATGGCGTCGGCGGCGACAATAAGCAGGTGCGCCTGTCCTTGCTCGGCTCGAATCTGGATCAACTAGCCAAGCTGTCCGAAGAGGTCCAGCGCAAGCTGCAGATGATTCGTGGCGTGACCGACCTGGATTCCAGTCTGCAAGCACAAAAGCCGACGGTCTCCATCGTGCCCCGACGCGATCTGGCCGCGGATCTGGGCGTAGGGGTAGGCCAGATCGGCAATACTCTGCGGCCCTTGCTCGCCGGTGACGCCGTCAGTACCTGGCGAGCGCCCGACGATGAAAACTACGATGTGTCTGTACGCCTGGCGCCCAGCGACCGCAGCGACCTGGAAGACCTGTCGCGCCTGATGCTGGCCAGCAGCCAGACCGACAGCAGTGGCACGCCGCGCATGGTGCCGCTGCGCCAGGTGGCCGAGATTAAACCATCGCTGGGTGCTAACCAGATCAACCGTCGCAACCTGAACCGCGAGGTCGAGCTCTCGGCCAACGTCGTGGGTCGTCCAGCCGGAGAAGTCAATGCCGAAATCCACAAGGTATTGGATAGCATGCACTGGCAGCCCGGCTATCGCTACGAGATCGGTGGCGCGGCCAAGAGCATGGAAGAGTCCTTCGGCTATGCCATGTCGGCCTTAGCGCTGGCAATCATCTTCATCTACATGATCCTGGCTTCCCAGTTCGCCAGCTTCCTGCAACCATTGGCGATCATGTCGGCGCTGCCGTTGACCTTGATCGGTGCGTTTCTGATGCTGATGATCTTCCGCTCGACGCTGAATATTTTTTCCATTATCGGCCTGATCATGTTGATGGGCCTGGTGACCAAGAACGCCATATTGCTGATCGACTTTGCCAACCAAGCCAGACGCGAAGGCATGGAGCGCGGCGCGGCCTTGCTGGAAGCCGCCCACGTGCGCCTGCGCCCCATTCTGATGACGACCCTGGCCATGATCTTCGGCATGGTGCCGCTGGCCTTTGGTATGTCCGAAGGCTCGGAACAACGCGCACCCATGGGACAAGCCGTGATCGGCGGGATCATTACTTCGTCGTTGCTGACGCTAGTGGTAGTGCCGGTGATGTACACCTATCTCGACGATCTGGCCAACTGGGGCCGACGCCGTTGGGGACAGTCACAGCCGGAGGCTGGCCAGACGGCCGCTTCCTTGGCTAATGGCAATGAAGAGGGAGCGTAAAGCCATGCCTGCGCACGTCTGTCCATTCACCGGTTTCATGGCTGCTTTCCTGCCGGAAAAAGAGGTGTCCTTTGCTAGAATGGCAGCTTTATCCTTCTTGATGACTAAGGCAAAAAAATGAAAGTCGAACAACAACGCTATCTCATGATCGAGCAACAGATTCGCACCTGGGATGTGCTGGACCCCGTGATCCTGGATTTGCTCATTGAGGTCAAACGCGAAGCCTTTGTCCCGGAGGCACACAAGAGTCTGGCTTTCTTCGCTACTGAAATCCCGCTGCCCTGCGGTCAGGAAATGCTGCCGCCTAAACTTGAAGCTCGCCTTGTGCAAGAGGCCCAAGTCAAACCGGATGATGTCGTGCTGGAAGTCGGCACCGGCTCGGGATATGTAGCGGCGCTGTTGTCGAAGCTGGCCAACCATGTCACTTCGGTCGAGATCCATCCTGAGCTGCGTGAACTGGCGGAGAACAACCTGACGAACTACGGCATCACCAATGTCAGTGTGGTGCAGGGCGACGGCGCTGCCGGATGGCCGCCTGCGGGCAGCGACGCGTCAACTCGCTACGACGTCATCGTGATGTCCGGTTCCTTACCTGTAGTGCCTGACACCCTCCCGGCTCAACTGGAAATAGGAGGGCGCCTGATCGTGATCGTGGGCGAGCGTCCGATCATGTCGGCCATCCGCGTAACCCGCCTGTCCGAAGATGAATTCGAATCGATCAAGTTGTTCGAAACCTGTGTCAAGCCGCTGGAAACCAAAACACGGCCATCGAAGTTCAAGTTTTAAGGAGTCTGGATGCAACAGATGACTGCTACGCAACTGGCAGGCTGGCTGGCCGATGAAGCCCGTCCTACGCCAGTCTTGCTGGATGTGCGCGAACCCTGGGAGTACGACACCTGCCGTATCGCAGGCTCGCTGCTGATCCCGATGCAAACGGTTCCCGCCCGTCAACAGGAGCTGGACCCGGACGAGCCTGTGGTCTGCATCTGTCATCACGGCGTGCGCAGCATGCAGGTTGCCGCTTTTTTGCAACGCATGGGCTTCACCCAAGTGATCAACTTGAGCGGCGGCATCCATGCCTGGGCGCAGCGGGTGGACCCCAGCATGCCCACGTATTGATATCCCGATCATGATTTCTTCACGCCATTTTCCTTCATCCGTGCTGCGGCACATTTTTTGACTGACTGAACCATGCCCCGGCTCTTCCGGAAACCCGTTTTGCGCAAGCTGCTGTTCGCCTCTCTGATTGCTACTTTTCAGCTGTTGACGCCTGCTGCGCAGGCGCTTGACCTGATGCAGGCGTATCAGCAGGCACTGGCCAGCGACCCGGTGTATGCCAGCGCCCGCTATGCCTTGCAGGCCGGCACCGAGCGCAGCGTGCAGGGCCGGGCCGGATTGCTGCCGGCGGTGGCGGCACAGGGGACGGTCGATCGTGCGGAAGTTGAGCGCACCGGCGCATCCGCAGACAGCCGTAGCCACAGCTATGCGCTGGTGTTGTCGCAGCCGTTGCTGCGTTGGGCCAACTGGGAGCAGTACCAACAAAGCAAGCTGTCGGTAGCGGCCAGCGAAGCCGAGTTTGCCCAGGCCCAGCAAGATTTGGTGGTGCGGGTGGCGGACGCCTACTTTGACGTTTTGGCCGCCCAGGACACGCTGGCGTCCGTGCAAGCCCAAAAGATTGCCATTACCGAACAACTGGCCTCAGCCCAGCGCAACTTTGACGTCGGCACCGCTACCATCACTGATACCCACGAAGCCCAGGCCCGTTTCGACTTGACCGTGGCCCAGGAACTTGCCGCTGAAAGTGAGCTGGAGCTGCGCCGCGCTGCCCTGGAACAGGTCATTGGCGCGCCGGTCGGGACCTTGGCCCAACTGCGCCAAGGTGTGGTGCTGCAGGCGCCTGAGCCGGCCCAGATTGCCGATTGGGTCACCAGTGCCCAGTCACAGAACTACGAGGTGATCGGTGCGCAATTGTCGCGGGCGATTGCACAGCGTGAAATCCGCAAAAACCGGGCCGCGCACCTGCCCACGGTCGACCTAGTGGCCAGCCGCAGCCATAGCAACCGCCGCGGCGCAATTGGCTACGACCCCACGTCGCCGGTCACACCTAGCGGCGCTACCGACTCCACGTCGATCGGCATTGAATGGAACATTCCGCTGTTTGCCGGCTTCGCCACGACCAGCCGCGTACGCGAAGCGGTTTCTCTGGAAGGCCAGGCCCGAGCCGATCTGGCAACCGTGCGCCGCAATGCGGCCCAGGGTGCGCGCCAGGCGTATCTGGGCGTGCACAGCGGCCTGGCCCAGGTCCGCGCGCTGGAGGCGGCCGAGCTGTCGAGCCGCTCCGCCCTGGAATCCAACCAGCTTGGCTACGAAGTGGGCGTGCGCATCAACATCGATGTCCTGAACGCTCAGCAGCAACTCTATGAAACCCGGCGCGATCTGGCTCAGGCACGCTACAACACCTTGCTCAGCAGCCTGCAACTCAAAGCCGCCGCCGGCATTCTCTCCGAAGACGA
>JBBSSV010000180.1:0-4337 GCA_038241705.1 Burkholderiales bacterium
AGAAACAAGCATGCAAGACTGAAGTCAGGGCTGACTCTGGCAGAAACGCCTTCCATGGGCCATATCGCTTTTACGGTACAGATTCAGACACTTCTGTTCGACACTATGTCGGGCAGACTAATTAGGCTGATGAGTGGGATGTGTCTGCACTATCCACCTATTTGCAACGACGTGATAACGACCGCCGCCAAGCCAAACCCTGCTTACGGCTGGTTGCTCAAAGAGTGCGTACTGCCAGCCTACGCTCTGCCTAGCCAAAAATGCTGAGCAGAGCAGGTGGGCGCTTGTTCCGCGATACCGTCTGCCCACCTCGTTTTACCTCAGCGCACAACGCAGCATGACATTCGCATCGTTGTCATCAGCGACTGTTGCCGCTCCTTTAGGCAAATGCAACCTCATGAGTAGCGCAAGACATGGGAACAACAGTTTCTCTCCGTGCCACCCTGACAGAAAAATCTGAGGGAGCAACAAGCTAACTGCCCCGACACGTTCTGCAGGAACTTTAGCGCACCGTTTAAAAAATTTCCCTCAAGCTTTTCGTCAATCAGACGAAACAAGACTGTGCGGCGCGTACAGTCGGACATGAAGAAAAGGTAACAGGCAGCATTAAACTTTTCCCCCATGCATCCGTAACCAGTCATACAGGGCAGCAGCACAGCATGCTGCCTCAGACGTAAGCACTGCCCGACAACCTTTTCGACTTTTCAGGAGTTGCTCATGGCCTCAATCATCAATACCAACATCGCCTCGTTGAACGCGCAACGCTCGCTCAGCAATTCTCAGTCTCAGCTGAATGTTTCGCTGCAGCGTCTGTCCTCGGGTCTGCGCGTCAACAGCGCCAAGGACGATGCTGCGGGGTTGTCGATCGCTACGCGTATGGATTCTAATATCCGTGGCATGAATGTGGCGGTGCGCAATGCTAACGATGGTATTTCGTTGGCACAAACGGCAGATGGTGCCTTGAGCAAGATGACGGATTCTCTGCAGCGGATGCGGGAGTTGGCAGTCCAATCTGCTAATGGAACGAACGATCAGAAGGATCGTAGTAATCTTGATACAGAGTTTAAACAGCTTCAGGCGGAAATCGTTCGTTTGGGAGAAACCAAATTTAACGGAAATAACGTGTTTGGCGAAGCTTTTGCAGGAGCCAATTTTACAATTCAAGTTGGCTCTGGAGCGAGCAGCGGTAGTAATGATACTACAGGCAATACTATAGCTGTTACTGGTCGTGACATGGCCGCTACGATGTTGGCTGCACACACCACCGCATCCATTTACGATACTGGCGATACATCCGAAACCTCTATGACAGCCGCAACGACTGCACTGGGGCAAATCGATACCGCTCTTGAATCGATTAACACCAGCCGTGCCAACTTTGGTGCTGTACAAAATCGCTTTGAATCCGTCATTGGCAACCTGCAAGTTTCCATCGAAAGCCAATCCGCCGCCAAAAGCCGCATCATGGACACTGATTTTGCTGCCGAAACTGCCAACTTGACCCGCGGCCAGATCCTGCAGCAGGCTGGTACTGCCATGCTGGCCCAAGCCAACTCTCTGCCTAACGGCGTGCTGTCGCTGCTGCGTGGCTAATCGCCTCTTCCGCTCCCTTGGCCTGACTCATAGTCAGTCGGAGGACAGCCTTTTTTGCCCTTTTCCTACTCTTCGCGGAAAAGGGCAATTTGCTAAAGGGAATGACCATGGCCATGCACCCTGTCGACCACTTGACCACGCTACCGCTGCTGGCCACTGGCTCCGTTGCATTATTCGAGCCGTCTTTTGCTACTCCGGCCATTGCTGCCCCTAGTGCTGTGCCCGAAAAGAAAGCGAACGCGCCCGTGACTGTGGCGCCGATAGCAGTACTGAACCAGGCAGTCGAGCGATTGAATGCAGTTGTGCAGGCACTTGCGCCAGCGCTGGAGTTTTCTATAGACGACAGCACCGCTCGTACCGTGGTCAAGGTGATCGACCAGCACACTCAGGAAGTTATCCGTCAGATTCCTTCGGAAGAGGCGCTCGAGATTGCCAAGGCGCTGGACAGGATGCAGGGTTTGCTGATTCGCCAGAGCGCGTAAGAGCGACTCAGGGGCAAAGTAAGGCCAGAAAGCCCTTCTCAAGCCGGCTTTGGTTTGGACACGGTCCTTTACAGTAACGTTTTGTGCAGGAGGTCACATGGGTATTTCTGCCCCTGGTGTAGGGTCCAATCTGGATATCAACGGCATCATCAGTAAGCTGATGCAAGTCGAAAGCCAGCCGCTGGGCGTGCTGGCAAAAAAAGAAGCCGGCTTTCAGGCCCAAGTATCGGCCTATGGCAAGCTCAATAGCGCCCTGTCCACGTTTCAGACCGCGCTCAAAGGATTGAGTGACGTATCCAAATTTCAGCAGCAGTGCGCCCGATGTGGCCAGCGCCACTGGTGGCAGCACAGGGGCGGCAGGCAAGTACCAGATCGAAGTCGGCCAATTGGCCCAGGCGCATTCCGTGGCTACCGATGGTGTGGTTTCAGCAAGCGCTGCATTGACCGCGCCTGAAGAACCCCAAACCATACAAATCAGGCTCGGCAATGCCGAGGCCAAAGAGATCACGGTTGAAAGTGACAGTTTTCTACAGGACATCCGCGACGCCATCAACAATGCGGGCGCAGGCGTGACGGCGTCGATTGTGTCGGATGGCAGTGCTAAGCCCTATCGACTCGTGCTGACTGCCGACACTACGGGTCTGGCGTCGACCATGCAGATTCAGGTCAGTGGCGAAGCCAATACTGAGAACAGGCTACGTAAGCTTTTACATTACGACCCTACAGCGCCTGACCCAGACGGCCCTGCCGAAATCCGCGCTGCACAGGACGCCCAGCTCAAGATCAACGGTCTGGGCATCACACGACCCAGCAACACTATTAACGACGCGCTTGAAGGCGTGACGCTGACCCTGGAAAAGACCGGCACCAGCATGCTGTCGATTACTCAGGATAAGGAAGCGGTGGAGAAAAACGTAGGAGAGTTCGTCAAGGCCTACAACGATCTTCAAGCCACGCTGAAATCACTGTCGTCGTATGACGTAGCATCCAAAAGCGGCGGCGCGCTGGTGGGGGATGGCACAGTGCGCTCCATCCAGACCAAGCTACGCGATTTGATCACCTCGCCCCCTGCGGGGCTGGCGGGAAGCTTTACCCATTTATCCAACATTGGGGTGGGGTTTCAACGTGACGGCAAGTTGGCTCTGGACGCTGACAAGCTCAAAAAAGCCATGACGGACAACTTTCAGGATATTGGCAAGCTGTTTGCCAAGACTGATACCACACTGGGTTATGCCGGGCAGTTGAGCAAGATGGTGGACGGATTCTTGGGAACTGACGGCCTGATTGCCAGCCGCACAGATGGCCTGACCAAGAGCATCAAGACCATTGGTAACGACAAGGAGGCCATGATGCGCCGCCTGGAAAGCGTGGAAAAACGCTATCGCCTGCAATTTACTGCTCTGGACACCATGATTGCCAGCATGACTTCGACTAGCAACTATTTGACACAGCAGCTTGCCAATCTGAACAAGCTCTAAGCGAAAAAAGGAAAAACATGTTCGCAACTGCACAACGTGGTGCCAATGCCTATGCCAAAGTGGGGGTGGAAACCGGCGTGGCCGCTGCCAGCCCGCATAAGCTGATCGTGATGCTGTTCGACGGCGCGCTGCTGTCGATCGCCACTGCCTTGCAGCAGATGCAAGAAGGCAACATCCCGGCCAAGGGCATGGCTATTTCTAAGGCCATCAACATCATCGACAACGGCCTACGCGCTAGCCTGGACCAAAAGGCCGGCGGCACCATCGCCGTCAGTCTGGATGCACTGTATGAATACATGAGCACCCGTCTGCTGACCGCCAACCTGCAAAACGCGCCCGAGATGCTGGAAGAAGTGCGCGGACTGTTGCAGGACCTGCGCGAATCCTGGGTTGCCATTGGCACGGACGGCGCGGCGGTGGCCAGCGTGAACCAGACTGGCAGCGCGGCCAATGATGCCGCCCTTGCTGTCCCCGCTGCGCCCTCCCCTTACGACGCACTGATGCCGCGCACCTCTAACCTGATAAAGGCCTGACGCCATGACAAGTCAGCAAATCATTTCCGTCTATGAAAAAGTTGCTGACCTGAGCACCCGCATGCTGCACGCCGCACGCGCTGGTGAGTGGGATCGACTGGTGGCGCTAGAGTCGGATTGCGCCCTGCATGATGAAACCCTGCGTTTACACGAAGAGCCTATGTTGATGCGACAGCAAGACCAGGACGCAGCCGTTAGGATGGCATCCAAGGCAATGGCGAAGGCCTCGGCTTCTGCAGCCTCGGTCAAGG
>JBBSSV010000181.1:0-4328 GCA_038241705.1 Burkholderiales bacterium
AGAAGTTGAGGCCGTGCTGGCGCATGAGCTGGGACACTTCAAGCTGAAGCACATCGTCAAGCGCATCGTGCTGCTGTTTGCCCTGTCGCTGGCCTTTCTGGCGCTGCTGGGCTACCTCAAAAATCAGGTCTGGTTCTATACTGGGCTGGGGGTCGAGCCGCTTTTGACGAGTGCCAACGATGCCATGGCGCTGCTCCTATTCATGCTGGCGCTACCGGTGTTTACTTTCATCTTCTCACCCTTGTCCTCAATTGGCTCGCGCAAGCATGAGTTTGAAGCCGACGCTTTTGCGGCGCGCCACAGCAAACGACAAGATCTGGTCTCAGCGTTGGTCAAGCTGTATGAAGACAATGCCTCGACTTTGACACCGGACCCCTTGCATTCGGCCTTTTATGATTCCCACCCTCCAGCAACGGTTCGCATCAACCGCTTGCTCACAGCCTGAAATAGGAGCAACGTGACACATGGTGACCCTGTCTGATCTTTTAAAGAAATCTTGCCAGACCGATCCTCAGACACTTGATGCGCGCCAGGTAGCTGATTTATTGCCGGTGTTGCCGGACTGGCAGCCCGTGGCATCTACCGACGACGAGACGGACATGGCAACCCCCGTTGCTATCGAATGCTGCTTTCGTTTTAAGAGTTATTCGAACACGATTGGCTTCGTGAATAGCGTTGCGGATGTAGCGACCACTCAGGATCATCACCCCACGCTGGTGGTGGACTACAACCGCTGCGTCGTGCGCTTCACCACGCATGTGGCCAATGCCGGTCGCGGCGGGTTGTCTTTGAACGACTTCATCTGCGCGGCCAAGATCAGGCAGTTGTTCGAACAAGGCAGCTTTGTCCATGACTGACAAAGCCAGCATCGAAGAGGAAAAGCTGACAGGCACCGTCATTGCCGCGCACGGTCGGCATTACGTGGTCAAGGCAAATGGCCTCTCCTTGCACTGCGTGACACGTGGCAAGAAAAGGGATGTCGCGGTCGGCGACGTGGTGGAGCTGACCATGACCTCGACCAATCAAGCCGTGATCGAAGCTATTCAGCCGCGCAGCACCTTGCTCTATCGTTCGGACCAATTCCGCTCCAAGTTCCTTGCCTCCAATCTTACCCAGCTATTTATCGTGGTCGCCACCGAACCCGGCTTTTCGGACGACCTGATCTCGCGCGCCTTGGTCGCCGCCGAAGCCGCTGGCGTGCGTGTTCATCTCATCCTGAACAAGACCGACATCGTCGCCAATCTGGAACGCACGCGCCAGCGCCTGCAGGTTTATCAGCATATCGGCTACGCGGTGCATGAAGTCTCTGCCTTGGGGGCGTCTGAGGCCACCTGCGCCACGCTGATACCGCTTCTAGCCGGCCAAAGCACGATCCTTATTGGCCAGTCAGGCATGGGCAAGTCATCTTTGATCAATCTGCTAGTACCGGGGGCAGAGATTGCCGTGCGCGAAATTTCGGCGGCGCTGGACACGGGCAAGCACACCACCACCTTTACCCGGCTGTATCAGATCGATTTGCTGGGCCAGCCCAGCGCTGTGATCGACTCGCCCGGCTTCCAGGAATTCGGCCTGTTTCACCTGACCGAAGGCATGCTGGAGCGTGCTTTTCCGGAGTTTGCTCCTTATCTTGGGCACTGCCGCTTCTATAATTGCAGTCACCTAAACGAGCCTGGCTGCCCTCTGCTGGAAGCGGTCGGGCCCGATGGCATCGCCCCGGAACGGCATGATATGTACCGTCAGCTCTTGCACGAAGCTTCACAAAAACGTTTCTGAGTCCAAAACTCTCTGGTGGCAAGCCTATTTTCAGCTTAACGCCAGTGCCTTTTGAAGCTACGTGTTTAAAAGACATGGCCAAATGTTTTTGAGTAAAAGATATCCCATATAATTGAAGGAGTTACGAACTTCGGCGGTGGGCGCCATCCATGCCGCCCTTTTTTTTATGGCAATCAAACACTTCCTGCAATTTTCCGACTTCAGCCTCGACGAGTACGAGTACGTCATTGCTCGAGCCCATCTGATCAAACGCAAGTTCAAGAACTACGAGCCCTATCACCCCTTGCTCGACCGCACGCTAGTTATGGTGTTCGAGAAAAGCTCGACCCGTACTCGCCTATCCTTCGAAGCGGGCATGCATCAGATGGGGGGCGCCGCTATCTACCTCAACACCCGTGACAGCCAGCTTGGTCGGGGCGAACCGGTCGAGGACGCAGCCCAGGTCATGTCGCGCATGTGCGACGTCATCATGATCCGCACCTTCGGCCAAGAGATCATCGAGCGCTTCGCAGCCAATTCGCGCGTGCCTGTCATCAATGGGTTGACCAACGAACATCATCCCTGCCAGGTCTTGGCCGATGTATTTACCTACATCGAGCACCGCGGCTCGCTTGCCGGCAAGACTGTGGCCTGGATTGGCGATGCCAATAACATGCTGTATTCCTGGCTGCAGGCAGCCCAGGTGTTCGGCTTCCACGTGAATGTATCTACCCCGAAAGGGTATGATATTGACCCGTCCCTGGTCGCCTCCGACAACCAGCGCTACACGGTCTTCGCCGATCCGTCCACGGCCTGCGTCGACGCCGATCTGGTGACCACCGATGTCTGGACCAGTATGGGCTTTGAAGAGGAAAACGCAGCCCGCCTGAAGGCTTTTGATGGCTGGATTGTCGATGGCCCCAAAATGCAACTGGCCCGACCCGACGCCCTGTTCATGCACTGCCTGCCGGCCCACCGAGGCGAGGAAGTGGCTGCCGAAGTCATTGACGGAGCCCAGTCTGTCGTCTGGGAAGAGGCCGAAAACCGGCTGCATGTGCAAAAAGCCCTACTGGAATACTTAGTCGTTGGCAGCGTGGACGTGCAACTGACCCCATGATCTTACAAAACTGGAAAGTGAAACATGAGCGATATTAAAAAAGTCGTCCTGGCCTACTCCGGCGGCCTGGATACCTCCGTCATTCTGAAGTGGCTGCAAGACACCTACGGCTGCGAGATCGTGACCTACACCGCCGACCTGGGTCAGGGCGAGGAGCTGGAACCGGCGCGCCAGAAGGCACTGAAATTCGGCATCAAGCCGGAAAACATCTTCATTGATGACGTGCGCGAAGACTTCGTGCGGGATTATGTTTTCCCCATGTTTCGCGCCAACACCGTCTATGAAGGCGAATACCTGCTCGGCACCTCGATCGCCCGCCCCCTGATCGCCAAGCGCCTAATCGACGTCGCCCGTGAAACCGGGGCTGACGCCATTTCCCACGGCGCTACCGGCAAGGGCAACGACCAAGTGCGCTTCGAACTCGGGGCCTATGCACTGATGCCTGGCGTCAAAATCATTGCCCCTTGGCGCGAGTGGGATCTGCTGTCGCGCGAAAAGCTGTTGCGCTACGCCGAAGAAGCTGGCATCGAAATCGACATGAAGCACAAACAAGGCGGCGCACCCTATTCCATGGATGCCAACCTGTTGCACATCAGTTACGAAGGCCGGCACCTGGAAGATCCCGGCGCTGAAGCCGAGGAAAGCATGTGGCGCTGGACGGTTTCGCCCGAAGATGCTCCGGACGAGGCCGAGTATCTCGACATCACTTATGAGAAAGGCGACATCGTCGCCCTGAACGGCCAGCGCCTGTCGCCAGCCACTGTTCTGGCCGAACTCAATCGCATTGGTGGTAAGCACGGCATTGGCCGCCTGGACCTGGTGGAAAACCGGTATGTCGGCATGAAGTCACGCGGCTGCTACGAAACCCCGGGCGGCACCATCATGCTGCGCGCCCACCGTGCCATCGAATCCATTACGCTCGATCGCGAAGTCGCGCATCTAAAGGACGACCTGATGCCGCGTTACGCTACCATGATTTACAATGGTTACTGGTGGGCACCAGAACGCGTCGCCCTGCAGACCCTGATCGACCATACCCAGCACGTCGTCAATGGTTGGGTACGGGTCAAACTGTACAAGGGCAATGTGATCGTGGTGTCGCGCGACTCGACTACGGACTCTCTGTTCGACCAGAAGATTGCCACTTTTGACGAAGACGACGGCGCCTATGACCAGGCCGATGCCGGCGGCTTCATCAAGCTCAATGCATTGCGGCTGCGGATTGCAGCCAACGCGAAGCGTGGCGGATAGCAGATTGCTGCTTTTCACCACATAGTCGAAGCCCATGTTCTGCATGGGCTTTTTTTAAGTTTTTTAGGGTAGTGTGATCATGCAAGCGCAATTCGACGATGTATCCGTTGTCAAGAAAGCCAATGTTTACTTTGATGGGAAATGCATCTCGCATACCGTCATCCTGAAGGACGGTACCCAGAAAACCCTGGGTGTCATCCTGCCCGCT
>JBBSSV010000182.1:0-4311 GCA_038241705.1 Burkholderiales bacterium
CGCGGAGCTTTCGTTTCCTTTCGCCCATGCACACTCATACCTTAAAACAGCTCTCGCATCTGTTGCAGTCACGCCAATTGAGCGCCACAGAAATCGCCCAGCATTATCTGCAGCGAGTCAGCCACAGCAGCCTCAATGCCTTTCTGCATGTTGATCCCGAACTGACCCTGCGCCAGGCGGCAGCAGCCGACCAGCGCCTGACGACTGGCAATGCCACGCCCCTGACCGGGGTGCCGGTGGCGCACAAGGATGTATTCGTCAGTCGCGACTGGCGTACCACGGCCGGCTCGCGCATGCTGGAGCACTACGTCAGCCCCTTCGATGCGGCTGTGGTTGAGCAATTAAATACCGCTGGCATGGTCACGCTGGGCAAGCTCAACTGCGATGAATTTGCCATGGGCTCGTCGAATGAAACTTCCTATTTTGGGCCCGTGACCAATCCTTGGGACAGCGCCGCCATCCCCGGCGGCTCCTCCGGCGGTTCGGCCGCTGCAGTCGCCGCCCGTCTGACAGCGGCGGCCACAGCCACCGATACCGGCGGCTCGATCCGTCAGCCGGCTGCCCATTGCGGCGTCACTGGCATCAAGCCGACCTATGGCCGGGTGTCGCGCTTTGGCATGGTTGCCTTCGCGTCGTCGCTGGACCAGGCCGGCCCCATTGCCCAGACCGCTGAAGACTGCGCCCTGTTGCTGAATGCTATGGCTGGTTTCGATGATCGCGATTCGACTAGTGTTGAGCGCGCCACGGAAGATTTTGGCCGTGACCTGAACCAAGACCTGAAGGGCTTGAAGATCGGTGTGCCGCGCGAATACTTCGGCGCCGGACTGGCGCAGGACGTGGAGCAGGCCGTGCGTGCCGCTTTGAAGGAATACGAAGCCATGGGCGCGATCCTGGTCGACATTTCCCTGCCCAAGACCGAGCTTTCAATTCCGGTGTATTACGTGATCGCCCCGGCCGAGGCCTCATCCAACCTGTCGCGCTTCGATGGTGTGCGCTACGGCCATCGGGCCAAAGACTATACCGACCTGGTCGACATGTACCGCAAGACCCGGGCCGAAGGCTTTGGCGACGAGGTCAAGCGCCGTATCCTGATCGGCGCCTATGTGCTGTCGCACGGCTATTACGATGCCTACTATCTGCAGGCACAGAAGATCCGGCGCCTGATCGCTCAGGACTTGCAGCACGCCTTTACGCAGTGCGACGTGATCATGGGGCCAGTGGCACCAACCGTGGCCTGGGATCGGGGCGACAAGGTCAATGACCCGGTTGCAGCTTATTTGGCCGACATCTTCACGCTCTCGACCAGCTTGGCTGGCTTGCCCGGCATGTCGATTCCCTGCGGCTTTGGCCAGGGCGCGCGCAACAGCCAGCGCCCGGTCGGTTTGCAACTGATCGGCAACTATTTCCAGGAAGCACGCCTACTGAACATCGCCCACCAGTACCAGTGCCGTACCGACTGGCACCAGCGCCATCCGGCCCAGGCGTAAAGCGCGGGCCTTCCTTTTTCAATTTGAATCGAATACGAGGCGAGAATATGCAGTGGGAAGTCGTCATTGGGATGGAGACGCATGCACAGCTCACCACCCGCTCCAAGATCTTCAGCGGGTCGCCAGTAGCTTTCGGCGCCGCTCCCAACACTCAGGTCAGTCCAGTGGACTTGGCCTTGCCAGGCGCACTGCCGGTGATGAACCGCGCTGCCGTGGAACGCGCCATTCAGTTCGGGCTGGCGGTAGATGCCACCATCGCGCCGCACTCGATCTTTGCACGCAAGAATTATTTTTATCCTGATCTGCCCAAGGGCTACCAGATCAGCCAGTTCGACCTGCCAGTAGTCGTGGGCGGCACGGTGTCTTTCATGGTCGAGCAAGACGGCAAGACCGAACTCAAGACCCTGCAGTTGACCCGCGCCCACCTGGAAGAAGACGCCGGTAAGTCACTGCATGAAGACTACCAAGGCATGAGCGGAATCGACTTGAACCGCGCGGGCACGCCGCTCTTGGAAATCGTCACCGAACCCGACTTGCGCAGCGCCGCCGAAGCCGTGGCCTATGCCCGCGCTCTGCACGGACTGGTGACCTGGCTAGGGATTTGCGATGGCAATATGCAGGAAGGCTCGTTTCGTTGCGACGCCAACGTCTCGGTGCGTCCAGTTGGACAAGCCGAATACGGCACCCGCTGCGAAATCAAGAACCTGAATTCCTTTCGCTTCATGGAAGACGCCATCAACTATGAAGTCCGGCGCCAGATCGAGTTGATCGAAGACGGCGGCCGAGTGGTCCAGGCCACTCGCCTGTATGACCCGGACAAAAAGGAAACGCGCGAAATGCGCAGCAAGGAAGATGCCCAGGATTACCGCTACTTCCCCGACCCAGATCTGCCGCCGCTGGTCATCAGTCAAGCATGGATCGCTGAGGTCCGGGCTGCCATGCCCGAGCTACCCCAGGCCATGCGTGCGCGCTTCATACAGGACTATGGCTTGACGGCCTATGACTCCAGCGTCCTGACTCAATCCAAAGACACCGCCACCTACTTCGAAGCTCTGGTTCAGGCGGCTGGCACAGCGCAGGCCAAGCAGGCGGCCAATTGGGTCATGGGCGATCTGGCTTCCACGCTGAACCGGGAAAACGTCGAGATTGCCGCCGCGCCTGTCAGTGCGGCCCAGCTAGCGCTACTGCTGCAGCGCATCAGCGATGGCACCATTTCCAACAAGATCGCCAAGGAAGTTTTTGGTGCCATGTGGGATGCCGCTTCCGAACAGCCCTCGGTGGCCGACATGATCATCGAAGCCAAGGGCCTCAAACAGATTTCAGACAGCGGCGCGTTGGAGCAGTTGCTGGATGAGGTCTTGGCAGCGAATGTCAAATCGGTCGAGGAATACCGCGCCGGCAAGCAAAAGGCTTTTAACTCTTTGATTGGCCAAGCCATGAAGGCGTCCAAGGGCAAGGCTAACCCGGCGCAATTGACGGAACTGTTGAAGCAGAAGCTTGAGGGCTGAGCGCTAAGCACCCTCTTGTAAAAAAACCTGAAGGGCGGGAAATTTATTGCTTGCTGTTTTGTCTACTTGGAGCCACTTGGCAAATGACCTAGAGGAGATGAACCATGGCACAGCAAAAAACCCCCGCCAAACGGGATAAATCTGACGCGGTCCCACCCCCGGATATCAAATCGGCGTCCGGTTCCAAGGGCAAAAGCAGCGCTGATACCAAAAGCGCAGCCAAGCCAGGCAGCGCAGAGGCCAGCAGCAAGAAGCCACGCAAGCATTGAGTTGCGCACGGGAGCACGCAAGTAGACGCGTATTGTCCCTCCCGCCTGTCAGTGAACAAACCCATGCCGGCGTCTCTCCAGACGACCGGCATTTTTATTCTTTGGTTATTGGGTGCACGCCTCGCCCATTCCTTCTACTGGTATCAGTGACAGCCGCTGGCCCTGAATCTCGATCTCCTGAAAACGCGGGACTGCCAGTCGATAGTCGTCGCTGGTGAGTGCCTGACGCAGGGCATCACAAGGCAAGGCTGCCGGACTGAGCGTGCCGGCGAAGCGCCAGTTCGGTTCAGACTTGTCGTTATCCTTGGTATCGCTTGAGGTCGCCTGAAATACCGCAATCGGCAATCCATCCTGAGCACTTTGTACCAACACTTCGTTCTGGCCATCCTGGTTCAGATCGATCAAATAGAGATCGCACCTCTGCGCCTGCGTTGTGAGGCAAGGAGGCACAGGCTGTTGCTTGGCCAACTCTTGCCAATCCTGTGTCAGAAAGTAGGCCGGCACTTCGACAGACTTTGGCCAGAGACGCAAGTTGGCTTGCAGCTCGGCATGGGAGCGCACCGGGCCGCCTTCGGACCAGGGATAAGGCTTGCGCAGCGCTTCCCTGGCCCTAGCCTGTAATACCTCTGCATCCGGGCCGGTGGCGCGGCCGAGTCGAGCAAGCGCGGCAGCGCCATAGCGCTCCCCTTCAAAGCGCAGGTAGTCGTAGTCGAAAATCTGCGCCATCACTGTGCCTGATGTCAGACGCGCCAGTTGATGCTGGACAGCGAGGCGCGCCGGGTCGGCCAGCGGTGTAAACAGCGCCAGCAGCAGCGCCAGAGTCAACAGTGCTGCGCCCACGTTGGTGGCGGCAAGACGTGAAGCCAGATGAACGCGCGATATTCCTGCCCAGAGATAACCTAGGGCATACACGCCGGCCACGGCCAGAACGGCACCAGCAATAATGCGGTTGGCGCTCCAGCCATACTGCTGCACGCGCAGCATCAGGGCCACCAGCGCCAGCACCGTGATCGGCAGCAGCAGCAAACAGGCGGCGCGCAAGGCCCA
>JBBSSV010000183.1:0-4306 GCA_038241705.1 Burkholderiales bacterium
CTAGCTGGCGTGGTGATCGATGCGCTGGTGCTGGGCAGCACCTTTGCGCTGGCGCTGGTGCTGGGCATGCGCGTCTTCAAGCTGGAGCGCGAAACCGCCATGCTGGTCGGTGCCGGTAGTGCCATCTGCGGTGCCGCAGCAGTCATGGCCAGTGGCCCGGTGGTGCGTGCCCGGGCCGATCAGGTCACGGTTGCAGTCTCGACCGTGGTGGTGTTTGGTACGATCACCATTTTTCTCTATCCCGCGCTATACCAGTGGAGTGGTCTGGCCGGCACGCCCGCCACCTTTGGCGTCTATGCTGGCTCCACCATCCATGAAGTGGCCCAAGTCGTGGCGGCTTCCAAGGGCATTCATCCCGACGCTATGAACGCGGCCGTGGTGGCCAAGATGGTGCGGGTGATGATGCTGGCGCCTTTCCTGATCGCGCTATCGGCCTTCATGGCTCGCAGCGGCAACTCCTCAACCAGTGATTCGGCTCAGACGGAAAAAGGGCGGCTGGCGATTCCCTGGTTTGCCTTTGCCTTCATCGGCATGGTCGGCGTGAATTCTCTGGTGAGCTTACCTGCGGTCGCCATCAGCCAGATCACGGCGCTGGACACCTTCTTGCTGGCCATGGCCATGGGCGCGCTCGGCCTGACCACGCACCTGTCCGCCATCCGCCGCGCTGGTGCCAAGCCCTTGCTGCTGGCGCTGTGCCTGTTTGCCTGGCTGATTGGCGGGGGTGGATTGATCAATCACTTAGGCATGGCCTGGCTAGGGTGAATGTGGACTACATGAGAAAAAACGGCCTGTGGGCCGGAATTGTTGGCGGCTAGCTGCTTGCGAATTGCAAAGAGGGTACTTCCGTCTTTGCAATTCGCAAGCAGACAAGCCACGACGCGCGCCAAGGCTTGTCTGATGCAAGCGTTTGCTATCCTTGGCCGCTTTCGCGCTATCGCTCCAAGAGATGCTCCAGTTCTCTGAGGGGCAGGGCACCGGTAACGATTTGCATCGACCCACTTGCGTTCTGGTGCACGATCAGCGGTACCGAGGTCGCTCCCAGGCGTTTCAAAAGCTCGGTATTACGCTGTACCTGCTCCACGGTCTCGGGCTTGACCGAAGGGCGTGTGCTTGGGGGCGCTTCACCGCGCACAACGGCCTCTTTCATTTTCTGCATCAGCGCCACGGGTTCGAAGTCCTCAAGCAGTGCCCCAGCTTGTGCTTGACTGAGCGAGCCCAAGATGGCCACAGGAATCCATTTGATGCGCACCCTGCCACTCAGTTGATCGGCAGTGGTCCAAAGCTCGGCGCAATGCGGGCACTGGGGGTCAAACAGCACGTAGGCAGTGGGCAGACTCATGGCGCTTGCGCTTTTCCCGGTGGAAAATCCACTGTATCTATTCAGCGTGGCATACGTCAACGGCGCCTCTTCCCGGACCTCTTCCACAGGAGTGGTGACCGAAGGAGTGGCGATGGCGGGGACTTTGTCTTGGTCGCAGGCTCCCAGCAGCAAAGAAGCTGATACCAATACAGAGGCAAGAGTACGGCGGCGGTGAAAGATCATCCGATTCCTTGATTGATTCATTAAGGCACAGCCCGTCTCAGTCTTGAAGTCGGCTCTGTTCCTCGCTACGTTCTTACAGCGTACGCTCCTTGAAGCGCCGACGCGGGTTGTCACAGGTCCAGCAGTTGCACGGCTTGGGCCTGCGCACTACCTTCCCAGACTCTGTGATGAAATTACTGAGGCGCTTTGGCAGGGCAGGCAAAGCGTCGTTGGGACAAGGAGAATACCCCCAATAGCTGCCACGTTGGGCTTTGATTCGTGCGTAATGAGTAAGGTGCTGGCGGACGACCATAATCTGCATGCCGGTACCGTGGGCGAAGTACGTAGCCGTAACCGCTTGTCCAAGTTGTTGTAGCAGGAACTGGAGCCGCGCTATGCGCAGCTGGCGCGTGCCTTTCAGAGAGCCTGAAGCAGGTCCAACTGCTGAGCGCTGAATTGCTCGAGGAAAACAGCGGGCACTAGCGGTATCAAGAGGAGGTAATGGCCTGATCCCATATAAGAGCAGATTTTTGCGCTGGGCTAGGATCAGGGGTATGCTGATGTTGCATCCCCATCAACTTTTGAAAAGTGAGCCATGCCCAACACGCCCTTTACTCCCTTACCGCAGTCAAAGATGCAACCTGGTGCCGGTTATCAGATGGCCCATACCAATTCCCTTGTACCAGTGACCGAGCAGTCACCCGCGTTGGATGTCATGACCGATCTGCGTCGGATCGAGGCCTTAACTACGACCGATGATGTGGACATCGACAGCGCCCAGAAAATGATGATCGACTATGGCGTGCGCTCTCTGATGGTGGTCGACGAAGAGCAACGCATCATCGGCATCATCACCGCTACCGATATTTTGGGCGACAAACCCATGCAGTTGATCAACGAACGCGGCGTGCTGCATGTAGACCTACTGGTGCGCGACATCATGACGCCAGCGTCGAAAATCGATGTGGTCGATTTGAAGGAAGTCCTGCATGCCAAGGTGGGGCGGGTGCTAGAAACCCTGAAGCACTCCGGACGTCAGCATGCCTTGGTGGCCGAGCAACTGCCGGACGGGGAGCAACGGGTGTGCGGGATTTTTTCTTCCACCCAGATTTTGCGTCAGCTAAAGGCCGAGCAGGGTGAGGCAATCCAGAGCGTAATATAGACTAGACGGCGACAAGCCAAGGCCGCAATGAGTGCCGCGCTTGCAAAAGCCAGCATCCCGTCAGCACTGCTTCAGCACATAGTTGTTTCGGCCCGCGGCCTTGGCTTCATACAGGGCTTCGTCCGCCAGCGACAGCAGCTCTTCTGCCGATTTCTCTACCGTGCGGGCATGGCAGATGCCAATGCTGGCGCTGATCTGCACCGTTACAGTGGCAGTCTGCATCACAGGTTGCATCGCCGCCAAGATCTTGGCTGCCACCGTGCAGGCAGCCGTGGGGGTATGCGTCTGCTCCAAGACGATCACAAATTCATCGCCTGCCAAGCGCGCCACGATATCGGTGCAACGCAGGCTATGCTGCAAGCGGCGGGAAAACTCCTGCAGGACGGCGTCGCCAGCGGCGTGGCCATGCTGATCGTTGATGGATTTGAAATGATCGATATCCAGGAACATCACGTTCAAAGGTAGGCCAGAGCGGCTGCTGCGCTGGATCGCTTCTTCCAGCCTTTGATTCAATTCTCGCCGGTTGGGCAATCCGGTGAGGGCATCGTAGCGCGCCAGCTGTTCCAGTTGCTGCTCCTTTTCTTTCAAGGCGGTCACATCTGTACTGAGCGTGTAAATGCCGACCACGCTGCCATCTTCGAGCCGATCGGGCACGTAGACCGTCTGCAGGCATTGGGGCGTGCCCTTGAGGCGCACATGGGTTTCGACACTGACACGCTCCCCGGCCAGCGCCCGCATGATCAGCTGGCGATGCATGGCATATTGCTCCTTACCCATGATTTCCTCCATCGGCTGACCCATCAGGGTCTGGGGCGCCCGGCCAGTCCACTCTTGGAAGGTGCCATTACAAAAGCGCAGGACGTGCAAAGGATCGATGTAGGTAATTAAGGCTGGTACGTTGTCGGTAATGGTGCGCAGACGATGTTCACTGTAGGCCAGCCTTTGTTCGGTCTTCTGGATTTCGGCGTAGAGCAGACGGTAGTTGCCTTCGCTCCGTGCCAGGCGCTGATAGGCGCGCAAGGCTAGGCGGGCACTGGTCAGTAAAAGCACTACTACCAGCACAATGCCTATCGCCCCCCAGGCTAGGTTGCGCATCAGGGAGCTATTCCAGGCGCGACTCGAAATCCCGATGGAAACCACCAATGGCATGTGGGCCACGGTTTGATAGCTATAAATATGGTTGTCTGTATTCAGACTACTGGGGCCTTCGTAAATCCCGCTGTTGGCATGCTGTAAGCGCTGAAAAAGATTGCTTTGGTTCAGGCTCAAGTTAAAGCTTCGTGCAAAGTCAGGTGAGCGGGCAATGATGTGTCCATTGCGATGGACCAGTGTGACCAGCATGTCTTCATTGAAACGGGCACTGTCAAATACCCGTGCAAAAGCACTGGCATCCATCAATGCCACGACGACTCCCAGAAACTCGCCAGTTTTGTCTTCTACACGGCGGCTGACAGGAAACATACGAGTGCCGCTTATACGATCTACGAGTGGGCTACCCACGAAACGGCCCTGATCCAGCAGTACGTGCGCTTGGAAATAATCCCTATCCAGATACGAAACGTTTCCTACAGGAAAATTTCTGCCGGTGGCAATACCTTTGCCCTGCGCATCGATATACAAGA
>JBBSSV010000184.1:0-4293 GCA_038241705.1 Burkholderiales bacterium
ATGTCGTCGTTTTTGACGATGGGCAGACCCAGCATTTCGCTACCGTGCAGAAAGCCAGCGGTGATGTCGCGAAAGGTATTGGTGTCCTGGCCCAGCAGGAAGGCTGTTTCCGGGTTGATGCCTTCGGAGGTCAGGAATTCATTCATCCCGCGCCCCAGACGCTGGGTCAGCATCATCAACTGCCCAGCCGCTGAAATTTCATGCGGCTGCGCCCCAGTCTGCACCAGCAGCAGAGTGATCTGTTCAGCCAGTTCCAGCAGTTCAGGCGACAGAGTATTGAGTTTTTCCAGCGTAGCGCTGAAGCCGGCCAGTGGTTCCTGCAGCTTCAGGATATTCAGTGCGGCCCTGTCGGAAGCCGTCCAAGCTGCTTGCACCTGCTCCAGTTGCAGAGCCAATGCCGGCTTGGGCGGATCGATTTCCCGTCCCTGATAAAACCCGCCCTGGGTCAGCACCGCCAGGTCTTCTGTGAAGGATCGGCGACTCTCGCGCAGCTGGCGGAAAGCCTCGACGTTACCTTGAATGGCATTGGGCGCGGCCTTGCCCAGACGCTGGGAGTGCATCAGCGCGTCACCCGCAATCTGGGTCTGAGTGGTACGCATGCTAGTGGCCGCGCTATTCATCCAGACCAACCCTGCTCCCAAGACTAAGGCGCCGCCCAGTGTCAGCAGCAGCAGGCGAATCTGTTGCTGGGCGTTCATTCCATCCTTGCCCGCAAAGCTGCCGTCAGAATCCTCCTGTTCAACGTTATCTTTTGAAAACCGCCGAGCAAATCTAAAACGTGCCTTGGCTTTGTCGGGCGTTTTACTTGCGGTGGACGTATCGCCATCTAGGTCCGCGGATGAGGACAGGATTTCCACTTCTTCGCTCATGATAAATTCTTCGATCACGCCGGGCGCAACTGCTGCAGCCAGCGTCATGCCATCTTGGCCTTCGAGCAGATCGGGACTACGCTTGAATGGGTACGGCAAATTGAATGCCATATTCGTCTCTCCAGGTTAGTATCTGCCCGCGATGTCGTAGGTGGCTGTGTAGTTATACGGGCTGTTTTATGGGTGCAAATCAGTCAGACTGAAGGCTATTGTCCAAAGGCGGAGGTCGTTCAGCGGCAGCAGAAAGATGTGCTCCCGACTGCGCCGTCTGGACAAAACGCGGCTCGCGCATCAACCTTGTCAACGCCAACCCAGTCCAGTGCCGCCCCGATTCGTCGACGAATGTTCCGCTACTCCAGGCATTCAGCAACTCGGGGGGCGATTGTTCGGAAACGGATTGCAGGCTGCGCAGATCGCGCAAGCCGGTGACTTTCGATACCAGTAAGCCGCACTGCATTCCCAGCGCAGGCGCCAGCACGACAACGCGACAATCCCGATCAATCAAGGTCGGCGGCAATCCCAGCCAGGCCGCAATATCCACCACGCCAATCAAGTGGCCGCGTAGATTGGTCAGTCCCAGGAACCAGGAATGTGTCCAGGGAACCGGCGTGATGTCCTGCGATGGCACCACTTCGCCGGCCTCGCCAAGCTCCAGCAGGCAGTGATGGGCACCGATGACGATGCCCAGCCTTCTGATGACGGCGTTCTGCTCACTGCGCGCTCTTTGCAATTGCTCGGATAACTGTGCCTGAAACTCATACAAGCAGTGGCGACGACGCGCGAACCGTTCAGCCCGTTGCGTCATTAGTTCCGGCATGCCAGCGGCAAAGGAAGCGGGCTCGACCTTGGCAGGATGCCTTTCCACAAGGTCAACAGAGGAAAAATCCGAGAGAGGGGAATCGACTTGGCTATCCAGCATGCTTTACTTCCAGAAAAGAACCGGGCATGGCAGTCGCCTTATCCAAGCGCGGCGATTTTCGCCAATAGCTCCTGCGCATCGATGGGCTTGACGATGTAATCTCGCGCTCCCTGGCGCATCCCCCAGATGCGGTCGGTTTCCTGCCCCTTGCTAGTGCAAATGATGATGGGGATGTCCTGGGTCAGGGCATCGCGCGACAGCGCCCGGGTGATCTGATAGCCGTTCTGGCCTGGCATGACAATGTCCATCAGCACCAGTTGTGGCTGCTCGGCCCGAGCCTTGGCCAGACCCTCCTCGCCGGAATCGGCAGTCAACACTGCGTAGCCATTTTTCTCCAGCAGGTCGGAGAGAAAATGACGTTCGGTGGCGGAATCATCAACGACCAGAATGGTTTGTACCGACATAAGAAATCCCTGAAAAGTGAAAATCAGTCCGCAATCCCTGCATGGGCATGGGCGGCAACGACTTGCAGCAAGCTGTCTTTAGTGAAGGGTTTGGTCAGATAGTCCGTGCAGCCGACCAAGTTGCCACGAGCACGATCGAACAGGCCGTCCTTGGAAGTCAGCATGACGATGGGTGTGGCATGGAAGCGTGTGCTGTGGCGGACCAGTGCGCAAAATTGGTAGCCATCCAGACGCGGCATCAGGACGTCGCAAAAGATCAGCACGGGCCTTGCATCGGCTAACTTGGCCAAGGCATCAAAGCCGTCTTCTGCTAGCACTACGCGATGACCTGCCTGACCTAGAAAAATCTCGGCGGAACGACGGATGGTATTGCTGTCGTCAATCACCATGATCGGTATGCTTTCGCTCTGCAAAAAATCTTTCATATCGCCACCCGTAGATGCAAACCAAGTGAGTCAATGTAACAAAAAGAAACGTTTCTGAAAATAAACTTTCTTAAAAGAAATATTTGCCGTGGTTTTTTTGCACTACACTCGAGCGTCAGGAGCCATCCTGCTCGTCGAAGGTCTGGATGAGTGAAGAGAGAAAATAAAACGAAAGAAGAAAGAGTGCCGTAACGGCGATGGGAAACTAGAAGATAAAAATAAAGTAGGGATAAAACGGAACGCGGCAACGTCTATCGCGCTGCCGCGCATCAGGTCGCCGTGACTTACATGGCGACCATTTCAAAGTCTTCCTTGCGGGCGCCACATTCTGGACAGGTCCAGTTAATGGGCACGTCTTCCCAGCGGGTACCGGGAACAATGCCTTCTTCGGGCACGCCAGTGGCCTCATCATATATCCACCCGCAAATCAGGCACATCCACGTCTTAAACACGGTGCCAAGCGCTTCATTTCCAGTAGCTTCCTTGTTGCTCACGGCTGATAGTCCTTCAAGTAGAATGCAGAGTCGATTATCTTAATCTACTCGCTGTGCAAAACCAAACCTCTCCGTTGATCCTGAGCTTCGGCGCCTTCGACCCGGTAGGGGCGATCGGTATCCAGGCTGACCTGGCTGTGTTTGCCGCCATGGGTTGCCACGGCCTGTCCGTCGCCACCGCTCTGCTTGTCGGCGACACCCTGCACATTGAGGAAACGCTTCCGGTCGAGGCCGAAACCATCGCCGAGCAAAGTCGCTTTCTACTAGAAGACATGACGATTGCCGCCTTCAAAGTGGGGCATGTGGACAGTGTCGAGAACATCGTCGCCATTGCTGAAGTAATTTCGGATTACCCCGATATTCCCATGGTGCTGGACCCGTTCAGCAGCGCCCTGTCGGCGCAAGATCCGGACAGCGACGACGTCCGTCGCGCCTTGTACGACATGCTGCTGCCGCAAGCGACCGTATTACAGATTTCCATGGTTGAGCTCGAACGTCTGGCCGAATTCTGGCGCGAGCCGGATGAAGAAGACCTGAGTCTGCTTGACGCCTCGCACTTGACCGATCTGGGCTGCCAATACATCTTGGTGACGGGCACGTCGTGCAGGATTCAAGAAGTCGCCAATACCCTCTACAGCGAGGCTGGCGAACTCCGGCACGACGCCTGGCCACGCCAGCCTGGCGCTTTTAGCGGCGCCGGTACCACTTTGTCGGCCGCTCTCACGGGCGTGCTGGCCAATGGCGGCAATGTGCCCGATGCCGTGCTCGAAGCCCAGGAATTCACCATGGTGGCCTTGGCCCATGCTCAACGATTGGGTATGGGGAAGCGTATTCCGGACCGCTATTTCTGGACGCGCGAGCCGGACGACCCATCCATTATTTCCTGAATTTCCGAGATGACATGACTGTTTTCAAACCTGATTTTTCTGCTGTCACCACCGGCCACAATGCCGACCTGTTTGCCCGCGCCCAGCGCACCACACCCGGTGGTGTCAATTCGCCGGTGCGCGCCTTCGGCTCTGTCGGTGGCACGCCGCGCTTCATTGAACGCGCGCAAGGTCCCTATTTCTGGGACAGCGAAGACCGCCGCTACATTGACTACATCGGCTCATGGGGTCCGGCCATCGTCGGCCACGCCCATCCCGACGTGATCCGGGCAGTGCAGGAGGCTGCGGCCAAGGG
>JBBSSV010000185.1:0-4251 GCA_038241705.1 Burkholderiales bacterium
GAAAGCTGCCGTACCATTTACTGACCTTGCGCAGTTCTATCATCTGGATTCCTTATTCTTGGGCGGCGGCGTCATCGTGGGCCTCAATGCGGTACGGCAATGCGCTTTTGCAGGTGCTTGACCATGCTGGACAGGGCAAAGCAGATGACGAAATACACCACCGCCACGAACAGATACATTTCCACCACCCGGCTGTCGCGCTGGGCAATCTTGCCGGCGGCACCGACCAAGTCGGTCACGTTCAGCAATGACACCAGCGACACGTCCTGAAACAGGACGATGACTTGGGTCAGCAAGATCGGCAGGATGTTGCGCAGCGCCTGCGGCAGCACCACCAGGCGCATGCTTTGCCAGTAATTCAGCCCCAAGGCATAGGCAGCACTGCGCTGGCCCTTAGAAATGCTCTGGATACCAGCACGCATGATTTCGCAGAAATAAGCCGCTTCGAACAGCACAAAGGTGATGTAGGCCGAACGGTCTGCACCCAGCTGTACAGGGTATTCAGCGCCGGTGATGCTCTGCACCAGAATCGGCGCCAGAAAATAAAACCAGAAGATCACCAGCAACAGCGGGATCGAGCGCATGAGGTTGACGTAGGCCGCCGCCGCCAGCGCCAGCGGCTTGAAGGAGGACAGTCGCGCCAACGCCAGCAAGGTGCCAAAGATCAACCCGCCGGTGGCGGCCACCACGGTCAGTTGCACCGTGTACTGCAAGCCTTTCAGCAGATAAGGCCAGGTGCGGGTGATGACATCGAAATCGAGTTCTCCCATCACTGGCCTCCGACGATGGTGCCGGGCACGGCCACGCGCCGCTCTATCCAGGCCATGAGGCGGTTGGCCAGTAACGCAAAAGCAACGTAGATCAGGGTGGCGGCACCGAAAGCTTCAAAATAGCGAAAGGTCATCTCGCCCATCTCGCGGGTGCGGAAAAACAGTTCGACCAGTCCGATGGAATAGGCCACCGCGGTGTTCTTGATCAGGTTCATGACTTCCGAAGTCAAGGGCGGCAGGATCACCCGGTAGGCCATGGGCAGGAGCACGAAGCGGTAGGCTTGGAAGGGACTCAATCCCAGAGCAAGGGCGGCCTGGCTCTGGCCACGCGGCAAGGACTGGATGCCGGAGCGCACCTGCTCGGCAATGCGCGACGCGGTAAAAAACCCCAGGCACAACACTGCCGTGACGAACTGGTGCCAGGTCGGGTCTAGTTCCAGCACCCAGTCGCGTATCGCCGGAATCAGGCCAGGCAGGACGAAGTACCAGATAAAGAACTGCACGATGAGGGGAATGTTGCGAAACAACTCGACATAGGCATTGCCCAGAGCCGCCAGCCAGCGCCGTTCGCTGGTGCGGGCCACACCCACCAACGAACCCAGCACAAAGGCCATGGCCCAGGCTAGGAGGGTGGTGGCCACAGTCCAGCCCAGGCCGGACAGCAACAACTGCCCCCAGGTGCCTTCGCCATCCGGGATCGGCTCGAACAGGATGCCAAAGTCCATGTGTTTTCCTTATACTTGGTGCCAGCGAGCACAAAAGCACACCGCTGGCTGGCACAAAGCTGCCGGATCAGGCCACTGCCCGCTCCGACTTGCGGTGCATGTCAGTGACCGACTCAAATGCCCTTATCGTTGGGCTTTTCAAAGGCTTCACGCAGGGCCGGCGACATGGGAAACTTCAAGTTGATGTCCTTCGGAGGAATCGGCTGGGTGAACCACTTGTCGTAGATTTTTTCGCCTTCGTCGGATTGGAGTACGGCACCCAGAGCACTATCCACCAACTGCTTGAACTGTGAGTCATCCTTGCGCAGCATCATGGCGTAAGGCTCCTGGCGCAGGGCTTCGGGCAAAATGCGGAAGGCCTCGGAGTGGCGCGAATTGGCGATCTGCCCGGCCAGCAGGATGTCGTCCATGATAAAGGCGGCAGCGCGCCCGCTGCTCATCAGCAGAAAGGATTCGGCGTGGTCCTTGCCGTAGATTTCCTTGACGCGCACCTTCTGCGACTTTTCATAGGCCTTGATCAGCGGCACCGAGGTGGTACCGGAGGTAGTCACGATCGTCTTGCCATCCAGATCGGCGATGGCATTGATGCCGGAATCTTTTTTCACCGCCGCCGTGACATTCACCACGAAATAGGTCGGGCCAAACGCCACTTGCTTCTGACGCACGGTGGAATTGGTGGTGGAGCCGCATTCTAGGTCAATGGTGCCATTGCGCAGCAGCGGGATGCGGTTGCTGGAAGTGACCGGCTGCATGCCTACCTTCAGCTTGGGCAGCCTCAGCTCTGCTTTGACTGCGTCCACCACTTTGTGACACAAATCCATGGCATAGCCGATCGGTTTTTGGTCGTCATCCAGGTAGGAAAAGGGAATCGAGGATTCACGGTAACCGAGCGTGAGGGTGCCAGTATCGCGGATTTTCTTGAGCGTCCCCGACAGCGGCTGAGCCGCGCCGGTGGACTGGGCTTGGGCCAGTGGCGCCAGCAAGCCAGCACTTAACAGCAGCGCGGACAGTTTCAACAATTTCATCTAAGTCTCCTTGTTCATCCAAAGAAAACGGCAGGCGGGGCAGCGAGTCTTGCCCAGCCTGCCGGAACAAAATCTGACAGTGCAGTTATAGCATTCTTGCAAGGCTTTACGGATAGAGGCCGCGCATCTCCCGTGCTTCCAGCACCCGTGTACAGGCCACGATGAAGGCCGCCGTGCGCAGTGGCACACTCTTTTCTTCAGCAAGCTTCCAGATGGCAGTAAAGGCTTCTTTCATAATGCGCGTTAGACGCAGGTTGATTTCATCCTCCGTCCAGAAAAAGCTGGAGAAATCCTGCACCCACTCAAAGTAGCTGACGGTAACGCCGCCGGCATTGGCCAGCACATCGGGCACCACTAGGATGCCGCGCTCGCGCAAGATGTCGTCAGCCGCCGGCGTGGTCGGGCCGTTGGCACCCTCGAGCACGATCTTGGCGCGAATCTTGTCAGCATTCTTGACCGTAATTTGTTGCTCCAGCGCAGCCGGAATCAGCACGTCGCATTCCACCTCCCAGAACTGAGAAGGATCCTTCATCTCTTCGGCACCGCTAAAGCCGGCCACGCTGCCTTCGCGTAGCACATGCTCGCGCAGTGCTTTGGCATCCAATCCATCCGGGCTGTAGAGCGTGCCAGCATGATCCTGCACGGCCACCACCTTGGCACCGGCCTCTTCGAACAGTACGGCGGCGGTGCCGCCGACATTACCAAAGCCTTGCACAGCAATGCGCATGCCTTTCAGGTCCATGCCCAGCTGGGCAGCGGATTCACAACCGATCACGAACACGCCACGGCCGGTGGCTTCCTGACGACCCAGGCTGCCGCCTAGGGAAACCGGCTTGCCAGTCACCACACCAGTGATGGTGCTGCCCATGTTCATGGAGTAGGTATCCATCATCCAGGCCATTACTTGGGCATTAGTATTGACGTCCGGTGCCGGAATGTCTTTGTCGGGTCCGATGATGATGCCGATCTCGCTGGTGTAGCGCCGTGTCATGCGCTCGAGTTCACCGCGCGACAGGGTCTTGGGATCGACCCGGATGCCGCCCTTGGCACCGCCGTAGGGTACGTTGACAGCGCCGTTCTTGACCGTCATCCAAGCCGACAGAGCCATGACTTCGGACAGGGTCACATCCTGATGAAAGCGCACGCCGCCCTTACCAGGACCGCGAGAGGTGTTGTGCTGCACGCGGTAACCTTCGTAATGGGCGATAGTACCGTCATCTTTTTCAATGGGCACGTCTACGATCAGGATGCGCTTGGGGCGCTTCAGGGTTTCGACCCAGCGCGACAAGCTGCCCAAGTACGGCGTTACCCGATCAATCTGCTCCAGGTAATCGCTCCAGGGACCGGGTCCATTTTGCATCAGGTAAGACGGCATTTCATGTGAACTGGACATGCGTATAACTCTCCTAAGATAATTTCAGTAAGGAATTTCAAAAGTTTTCGTCATGGTAGGCGCTTTTGCGGCAAAGGCAAAGCCATGCGGACGGCGGCTAGCGCAGTCCCTGAGCGACTTGCGCCAAGGACAGGTCAGCCTCGGCATCCGCGTTTTCTGATGACAGCGGCTTGGCCTGCTGGCGATGCCACATCTGAGCGTACAGGCCTTCGCGTTGCAGCAATTGCGCATGGGTGCCGCGCTCGGCGATACGTCCGCCGTCCAGCACCAGGATCTGCGCCGCATCCGCAATGGTCGACAGGCGGTGGGCAATCACCAAGGTGGTGCGGGTGCGGGCA
>JBBSSV010000186.1:0-4236 GCA_038241705.1 Burkholderiales bacterium
AAGGGCGCTTTGGCTTGCAGGGAAAATGGCCGCTGGGCTATAATTACAAGGTTTAGCCAATCTATTTTTCCGTCGTAGCGCATCCACTTTCATACGTCCCGAATCGGTCCGGCACCCGCCATACGCAAAGACGCGGGGCACCTTGTACCAGATCGCTTTGGCGCGGCGCAGCGACGGTAACCACATCAGGAGTTACCCTTGCTGCCATTTTCTTCTGGCTCCACCGTCCCGGCCGTTCTGGCCCTGGCAGACGGGTCAATTTTTTACGGCGTTTCAATCGGCGCACCAGGGCAGACAGTAGGAGAGGTGGTTTTCAACACCGCCATGACGGGCTATCAGGAGATACTGACTGATCCCAGTTACAGTCGCCAGATTGTTACTCTAACTTATCCACATATCGGCAATACGGGGGTCAATCCCGAAGACGTCGAAGGTCACAAAATTCACGCTGCTGGTCTGGTGATCCGCGATCTTCCTATACTTGTTTCCAACTTTCGTTCCACCCAAAGTCTGTCCGATTATCTGAGCGAGGAAAATACGGTCGCCATCGCTGGCATCGACACGCGTCGTTTAACGCGCATCCTGCGTGAAAAGGGTGCTCAGAGTGGGGCCATCATGACGGGCGAAGAAGCTACTGCTGAAAAAGCATTGGCGCTGGCACAGTCCTTCAGCGGGCTGGCTGGCCAGGACTTGGTGCAGGTGGTATCCACAGACAAACCCTACGAATGGACGGAGAAGGCATGGCAACTGGGTAGCGGCTATGGCCAGCAAGATGCTCCCGACTTCCATGTGATCGCTTTTGACTATGGCGTCAAGTTCAATATCCTGCGCATGCTGGCTGAGCGCGGTTGCAAGGTGACTGTGTTGCCGGCCCAGGCCACGGCGGCCGAGGCACTGGCGCTCAATCCCGACGGCATCTTCTTGGCCAATGGTCCGGGTGACCCACAACCTTGCGATTATGCGATTCAGTCGACCAAGGATCTGATCGAACATGGCGTTCCGGTTTTCGGCATTTGTTTGGGACATCAGATCATGGCCTTGGCTTCAGGTGCCAAGACCTACAAGATGAAGTTTGGACATCATGGCTCCAACCATCCTGTGCAGGATCTGGCGACCCGCCAAGTCATGATCACCTCTCAGAACCATGGATTTGCGGTCGATGCCAACTCCTTGCCCGCCAATTGCGAAGTGACCCACGTCTCCCTGTTTGACGGCTCGTTGCAAGGTTTTGCTCGCACCGACAAGCCCGCCTTCTGTTTTCAGGGTCATCCCGAAGCCTCTTCGGGATCGCACGATATCGCCCCTTTGTTCGATCGCTTCGTGGCGATGATGGAGAAATACAAAAATGCCTAAGCGTACCGACATTAACAGCATCCTCATCATTGGCGCTGGCCCCATCATCATAGGCCAAGCCTGTGAGTTCGATTATTCTGGTGCCCAAGCTTGCAAAGCCCTACGTGAGGAGGGCTACAAAGTCATTCTAGTCAACAGCAATCCGGCCACTATCATGACCGACCCGGAAATGGCGGATGTGACCTACATCGAGCCGATTACTTGGCAGGTGGTAGAGCGCATCATGGAAAAGGAGCGTCCGGACGCCATTTTGCCGACCATGGGTGGCCAGACCGCGCTGAACTGCGCTCTGGATCTGCATCGTCATGGCGTGCTTGAAAAATACGACTGCGAACTGATAGGCGCTTCACCAGAAGCCATTGACAAGGCCGAGGATCGATCTAAATTCAAAGATGCCATGACCAAGATCGGTCTCGGCTCCGCCCGTTCCGGGATTGCCCATACCATGGAAGAGGCATGGGTAGTCCAGAAGGAAATGGGCTTTCCTACCATCATCCGGCCTTCCTTCACCATGGGCGGCACTGGCGGAGGCATTGCCTATAACGCCGAAGAGTTTGACGCCATCTGCAAGCGCGGCCTGGAAGCTTCACCTACCAATGAACTGCTGATTGAAGAATCCCTGATCGGCTGGAAAGAATTTGAGATGGAGGTCGTGCGTGACTGCGCCGACAACTGCATCATCGTTTGCTCCATCGAAAACCTGGACGCCATGGGTGTGCACACAGGCGACTCCATCACTGTCGCACCCGCGCAGACCCTGACCGACAAGGAATATCAGTTGATGCGCAATGCCTCGCTGGCAGTGCTGCGGGAAATCGGTGTGGATACGGGTGGCTCCAACGTGCAGTTCGCCATCAATCCTGATGACGGTCGCATGATCGTCATCGAAATGAACCCGCGGGTGTCGCGTTCTTCCGCGCTTGCGTCCAAGGCCACCGGTTTCCCGATCGCCAAGATCGCTGCCAAGCTAGCCGTGGGCTTTACCCTGGATGAATTGCGCAATGAAATCACAGGCGGCGCAACGCCAGCTTCGTTCGAGCCTAGCATTGACTACGTCGTGACCAAGATCCCGCGTTTTGCCTTTGAAAAATTTCCCCAAGCCGATAGCCATCTGACGACCCAGATGAAGTCTGTGGGTGAAGTCATGGCCATTGGCCGTACCTTCCAAGAATCCTTCCAGAAAGCCCTGCGCGGTCTGGAAGTCGGTGTGGATGGGATGAATGAAAAAACCACCAACCGCGAGATCATCGAGGAAGAGCTGGGCGAACCAGGTCCGGAGCGCATATGGTACGTGGGCGACGCCTTTGCACAAGGTTTCAGCTTGGAGGAAGTACACCAACTGACGCATATCGACCCTTGGTTTCTGTCCCAGATCAAGGAGATCGTGGACATCGAATTGTGGCTGGAAAGACAGACCCTGATAGGCTTGGATAAGCCCACACTATATGCTCTGAAGCAGAAGGGTTTTTCCGACCGGCGTCTGGCCAAGCTGCTGAAAGTCAGCGACCGCGAAGTGCGGGAGCAGCGCCATGCCCTGAACATTCGTCCGGTCTACAAGCGCGTCGATACCTGCGCTGGTGAATTTGCCACCGATACCGCCTACATGTATTCCACATATGAAGAGGAATGCGAGTCCAATCCTAGCAATCGTCAAAAAATTATGGTGCTGGGCGGCGGGCCCAACCGCATCGGTCAGGGCATCGAGTTCGATTACTGCTGCGTCCATGCGGCCTTGGCCCTGCGAGAGGATGGTTATGAAACCATCATGGTCAACTGCAATCCGGAAACCGTTTCAACTGACTACGACACTTCCGACCGGCTGTACTTCGAACCGCTGACCCTGGAAGACGTGCTTGAGATCGTCGACAAGGAAAAGCCGCTGGGCGTGATCGTTCAGTACGGTGGCCAGACCCCGCTGAAGCTGGCGCTGGACCTGGAAGCCAATGGCGTGCCCATTATCGGTACTTCACCCGACATGATTGATGCCGCCGAAGACCGTGAGCGCTTTCAGAAACTCTTGAATGGCCTCGGGCTGCGTCAGCCGCTCAACCGCACCGCGCGCACCGAAGAAGAGGCTTTGGTGTTGGCAGAGGAAATCGGTTATCCCTTGGTCGTGCGGCCTTCCTACGTGCTGGGTGGGCGTGCCATGGAAATCGTCCATGAGCAGCGCGACTTGGAGCGCTATATGCGCGAAGCCGTCAAAGTTTCTCACGATTCACCGGTCTTGCTCGACCATTTCCTGAATGACGCCATCGAGGTTGACGTGGATTGCCTGTCCGATGGCGAACGCACCTTTATCGGCGGCGTCATGGAGCATATCGAACAGGCTGGCGTGCACTCTGGCGACTCGGCCTGCTCGCTGCCGCCTTATTCGCTTTCGCCCGATACGATTGCTGAAATCAAGCGCCAGACCGCGTTGATGGCGAAAGGTCTGAATGTAGTCGGCCTGATGAACGTGCAATTTGCCGTGCAGGAACTAGAGGTCGATGGTGTCCTGCAGGATGTGGTGTATGTGCTGGAGGTTAACCCACGCGCTTCGCGCACCGTGCCGTTCGTGTCCAAAGCCACTGGCCTGCAACTAGCCAAAATTGCCGCACGCTGCATGGTGGGACAATCACTGGATAGCCAAGGCATCTTCGACGAAGTCACACCGCCTTACTACAGTGTCAAGGAAGCCGTGTTTCCCTTCGTTAAATTCCCAGGCGTAGACACCATCCTCGGGCCTGAGATGAAGTCCACCGGCGAGGTGATGGGAATAGGTAAAAGCTTCGGAGAAGCGTTTGTCAAATCTCAGCTTGGAGCTGGCGTCAAGTTGCCGGAATCCGGCCAGGTCTTCCTGAGCGTCAAGGGTAGCGACAAGCCGCGGGCAGTCGAAGTGGCGCG
>JBBSSV010000187.1:0-4231 GCA_038241705.1 Burkholderiales bacterium
CACTTTCAGGAAGGGCACGACGCCTTGCGACTTGCCATTGGTGCCCTTGATGTGGGCGCCCAGAGAGCGCACTGGCGTCCAATCGTTGCCCAGGCCGCCGGCGTACTTGGCCAGCAGCGCATTTTCCTTGATGGCGTCGTAGATACCTTCCAGGTCGTCCGAGACCGTGGTCAGGTAGCAGGAGGACAGCTGCGAGCGCAGGGTGCCGGAGTTGAACAGAGTCGGGGTCGAGCTCATGAAGTCAAAGCTCGACAGCAGCGTGTAGAACTCGATGGCACGGGCTTCGCGGTCAATCTCTTCCAGCGCCAGCCCCATGGCCACGCGCATGTAAAAGGCTTGCGGCATTTCGATGCGTGTACCGTCGATATGCAGAAAATAACGGTCATACAGGGTTTGCAGACCTATGTAACCAAACTGCAGGTCGCGCTCTGGCTTCAGGGCGTCGGCTAGTTTTTTCAGGTCGAACTGGGCCAACTTTTCGTCCAGCAAGTCAGCTTCAATACCCCTCTTGATGTAGCGCGGGAAATAATCGACATAATGCACCGGCGCATCTTGCTGCGAAACTTCCTCGCCGAAGACTTCCTTGCGGATGGTGTGCATCAGCAGGCGGGCCGTGACCGTAGTGTAGGCTGGGTCCTTTTCCATCAGTGCGCGCGCCGCCAAGATGGCGGACTTGTGCAGCTCTTCTACCGGCACGCCGTCGTATAGATTTTTGACGGTTTCAGACAGGATGGCGTCGGCGCTGACCTGGCTTTCGAAACCGACACAGGCAGATGCAATCAACTGACGCACCTGATCCATGTCTAGCACGCGCTGCTGGCCGTTGTCGGTCACATGCAGCACCGGCGCAGCGGTTTCGGCTGCCACAGCGGCTTTTTGCGACGCCCGCTCTTCCATGCGCTTGGCGCGGTACAGCACATAGGCCCGGGCTACGTCATGCTCGCCTGAGCGCATCAGGGCCAGTTCGACCTGGTCCTGCACGTCTTCGATCTGGAAGGTGCCGCCCGTAGGCTGGCGCCGCATCAGCGCCGACACCACATTCTCCGTCAGCTGCTCGACCAGTTCACGCACGCGCGCCGATGCTGCACCCTGACCGCCCTTGACCGCCAGAAAAGCCTTGGTCACTGCAATCGTGATCTTGGAAGGCTCAAAGCCGACCACTGCACCATTACGACGAATGATGCGATAGCCGCCCATCTTGCCTGCGTCTTGCTGGACAGCAGGGGGCGTGG
The DNA here is from genome assembly GCA_038241705.1 of Burkholderiales bacterium. Taxonomy (GTDB): domain Bacteria; phylum Pseudomonadota; class Gammaproteobacteria; order Burkholderiales; family Burkholderiaceae_D; genus JBBSSV01. The sequence goes on from JBBSSV010000187.1 coordinate 1,233, forward strand.
CTGCCACGGTTGTGGCAGTGTCGGGAGTGACGGAAATTTCTTGAGTGGATTGCATTTTGCCTCCTGATTGGATTGCAGCAGTGGACTGCCGCGATATTTGTTCTGTGCGCCGCCATGGGCGTCGCTTGCGTGTTCCTGGTCAGCGACACCGCCGGCCAGGACAGGGTTGAATCTGCAGGAAAAGCCTGGGCCTTCCCTTGTCGGCCCGGCTATGGTCTGACCGGGGTATTTTTGTCTCGATGCGTGCTTGGCAGCGCCTGTCTGGTTACGCCCAAACCTAGTTCCGGTGCGTCTTTCAGCACTTTTCAAAAAATCGGTCACCGCAGCAACAAACCACTACATCTAGTTGCAAAACCGCCATTGAGCACTGATTCTAGTATCTAAGGCCGTCAGATGCAATGGCTATTTTGCCGACTTGAGCAAATTCGGGGAAGAAGAAGGGAAGGGATTTTAGCGTAAAGGCGTGAAGCAAAGTGTAGGCTGTGTGGTCGCGCCCATTTCTGTCTGGATCGTCAGATTCTGGCACAGGAAGCGGTAGCGCGGCCAATCAAAACAAGGGCCAGGATCGGTCTTGCGACCCGGCGCAATGTGTTCGTGGCCAGTGACCGTCTGTACGTCATGGCGTTGTTGCACCGCCACGGTCAGGGCCGCTAGCATCGCATACTGTGCATCGGAAAATGGCTGGCAATCGCTGCCTTCCAGCTCGATGCCAATTGAAAAATCATTGCAGCGCGACCGGCCTGAAAATTCTGACGTACCTGCATGCCAGGCGCGTTGCGTAGTTGCGACAAATTGCCAGAGCTGGCCATCCCGTCGGATCAGGAAATGCGCTGACACGCGCAAGGCACGCAATTGGTCAAAATAAGGATGGGCGTCGCAATCAAGCTGGTTGGTAAATAACTCGGCAATATAAGGCCCGCCAAACTGGCTTGGCGGCAAGCTGATGTTGTGGATTACCAACAAGTCGGGCAGACAGCCGTCGGGACGGGCGTCCTGATTAGGCGAGGGACAGCCATGCGCCTGCGGACACCATCCATTCGCATCGATCGTCAGAGGCACTGCCGGTGCTTGGAGCTCAGTCAGGCTCATAGATTTTCAGGCGTTGCATGCGATAGCGCAGCTGGCGAAAACTGATCCCCAGCAATTCCGCTGCCTGGGTACGGTTGAAGCGAGTCCGGTCCAGCGCCTGGCAGATGATGCGCCGCTCAACGGCGTCCAAGTGGGCCGGTAGCGAAGCTGGCAAGGGTGTGGCCTCGGCGGGCGGGGCTGTGCGCATAGCGCTTGATCCGTCCACTTGGTAGGCGGAAGCTGGCGTGGTCGCGAACCCGGGCATCATCTCCTGCTCAGCAGGCGGGGACAGCGACGGGACAGCGGACAGGCCCAAGTCTTCCACGTCGATTTCTGCCTGCGTGGCAAAGGCCAGCGCACGCTCGAGAATGTTTTCCAACTCGCGCACATTCCCAGGAAAGGCATGCGTCGCCAGAGTGGCCAAGGCTGCCGGCGTCAAAGATAGCGATGCCGCCGGCTTCAGCCGTTTGAAAATGGCAGCGACCAGCAAACCCAGGTCTTCCTTGCGCTGGCGCAGCGGAGGCAGTGTCAGTTCGATCACATTCAACCGGTAGTACAGGTCCTGTCGAAACCGGCCCTGCGCCATGCACGCAGCCAGATCCTGGTGCGTGGCACTAACCAGACGCACATCCACCGTTTCTTCGTTGGTGGCGCCGAGCTTGCGCACCCGTCTTTCCTGAATGGCGCGCAGCAACTTGACCTGCATTGCCAGCGGCAAGTCGGCCACCTCATCCAGGAACAGCGTGCCGCCATTCGCGGCCTGGAAAAAGCCTTCGCGTTCTTCATGCGCACCGGTGAAGGCGCCCTTGCGATAGCCAAAGAACTCGGCCTCCATCAAGCTTTCCGGGATGGCGCCGCAGTTCACCGCAATGAAAGGCTGGCCGGCACGCGGGCTGAGGGCATGCAAGTCGCGCGCCGCCAGTTCCTTGCCGCTGCCGGACTCACCCCGGATCGCTACGGGTGCCATGCTGAGGGCCAAGCGTTGGATTTGTTGGCGCACTTGCTGGATAGCGGGCGACTCTCCCAGCAATTGAAAGGGAAAGGGCTGGCCCGGCTTGTCCGATGACCCGTCAACAACTGATTGCGCCTGCAGACGCAAGGCTGCATACACCATTTTTCGTAACTGTTCCAGTACGACTGGCTTGGAAAGGTAATCGAAGGCACCTGCCTTGAGGGCCTCGACCGCATTCTCGGCGCTGCCAAAAGCCGTCAACACCGCCACCGGTGGCGCATGTAGCCCCGTGGCAATCTCGCGCACCAGCTCCAGCCCGATGCCATCGGGCAGACGCATGTCGGTCAAGATCAGTGCATATTGCGTTCTGGCCAGATGAGCACGGGCACTGGCCAGCGTATCGGCACAGTCCACGTCCAGCCCCATCTTGATCAGGGTGATTTCCAGCAGTTCTCGCAGGTCGGCCTCATCATCGACGACCAAAATTCGGGGTGCGCGCATATAGGCAAAAAGAGGAGGTGAGCGTCTCAGGCATGAAGCGGACCCGAGGCGGAAAAAGTAATCACGAAGCGACCACCGGCTGCTTTACCAGCGGCCGCATTCGGCAAGTCAGCCCGGTACTCGTAGTCCAGCCGGGCGCCATTATTGAGACACAATTCCCGCGCTAGGTAAAGCCCGAGCCCGGTGCCCTTGTGAGAAGTGGTGTAAAACGGCTCGAACAAATGATCCCGGACCTGGGGTGTGATGGTCGGACCATCGTCCTGCACATGCAACTCCAGCTGTCCCTGCTCGTCCCCTTCCACCAACACGCGAATGCTGCCAACCTGCTGGCTGGCATAGCGCGCGGCATTACCCAGAAGGTTGATGAGCACTTCGCGCAGATGCAGCGGATCGAAGCGCGCCCGGGCGCCCGGCCTATCCGACACAATACGCACCCTGGCTGGATCAATACCGGCCTCGGCCACGAACTCGGCCACGA
>JBBSSV010000188.1:0-4217 GCA_038241705.1 Burkholderiales bacterium
CAAGGCGATCGATTTGATCGACGAAGCTGCGGCCAAGATCAAGATCGAAATTGATTCCAAGCCCGAGGTCATGGACCGGCTTGATCGGCGCGTGATCCAGTTGAAGATCGAGCGCGAGGCAATCAAAAAGGAAAAAGACGATGCTTCGCAAAAACGCCTGGCGTTGCTTGAAGAGGAAATCGCCCGGCTGGAGCGCGAGTACGCCGACCTGGAGGAAATTTGGAAGGCTGAGAAAGCGGCGGTGCAGGGCAGCCAGCACATCAAGGAAGAGCTGGAAAAAGTGCGCCTGCAAATGGACGAAGCCAAGCGCAATGGTGATTGGCAAAGGATGTCCGAGCTGCAGTATGGGCGCGTGCCCGAATTGGAAGCTCAGTTGAAAGAAGCCAAGGCAGCGGACAATCAGCCCACCACCCGGCCCAAGCTGCTGCGCACCCATGTCGGGGCCGAGGAAATCGCCGAAGTGGTGTCGCGCGCCACCGGGATTCCGGTCGCCAAGATGATGCAGGGTGAGCGCGACAAGCTGATCCACATGGAAGATGACCTACACAAGCGCGTAGTGGGCCAGCATGAAGCCATCGTCGCGGTGTCGGATGCTATCCGCCGCTCGCGCGCCGGCCTGGGCGACCCGGACCGGCCCTATGGCTCCTTCATGTTCCTAGGGCCGACTGGCGTGGGCAAGACTGAGTTGTGCAAGGCGCTGGCAAGCTTTTTGTTTGACAGTGAAGACTCCATGATTCGCATCGACATGAGTGAATTCATGGAGAAGCACTCGGTCGCACGGTTGATCGGTGCGCCTCCAGGCTATGTCGGTTACGAAGAGGGCGGTTATCTGACCGAGGCCGTGCGGCGCAAGCCTTATAGCGTGATCTTGCTCGACGAGATCGAAAAGGCCCATGTGGATGTCTTCAACGTGCTCTTGCAGGTGCTAGATGATGGCCGCATGACCGACGGACAGGGGCGCACAGTCAACTTCAAGAATACCGTGATCGTGATGACTTCCAACCTGGGTTCGCACCGTATCCAGGCGATGGAAGGCAGCGATCCAGAACTGATCAACATAGAGGTCATGGCAGAAGTGCGCACCCATTTCCGGCCAGAGTTCATTAACCGGGTCGACGAGATCGTGGTTTTTCATGCGTTGGACGCCCAGAACATCGGCGCTATCGCCAAGATCCAGTTGTACATCCTAGAGCAGCGCCTGCAGAATATGGACATGGGTTTGGAAGTCTCGGATGCTGCCTTGCAGAAGATTGCCGAAGCCGGTTTCGACCCGGTGTATGGTGCGCGTCCCTTGAAGCGCGCCATCCAGCAGGAACTGGAGAACCCGCTGTCCAAAGCTATATTGGAGGGGCGTTTCGGCCCTAAAGATCTGATCGCCATCGATGTGGAGAATGGCCAATTGCGCTTTACACAAAAGGCGATGCAGGAGCCCTGATTTTTGCTCCACCGAATGCAACCGCCGGGCTGCATGAACTGCAAGCCGGCGGTTTTTGTATTAAAGAGAAGTGAGCACTGTGGAAGGCCGTTTTCGGGAAGGTGCGCACCGGAGCCAGACGATCCAGCGAGTAGAATGGCGCTTCTTTCTTGTTGCCGGAAATATTCATGTTTAGCTATCGCCACGCCTTTCATGCAGGAAATCACGCCGATGTACTGAAGCACATGGTGCTGGTGCAATTGCTGCGCCACATGGCACTCAAAGAAGCCGCCTGCATGACGATCGACACCCATGCAGGTGCCGGCTTGTATGCGCTGGATGGCAATCAGGCCAGCAAGAGCGGCGAGTTCAAGGAAGGAATCGCCCGCTTGTGGCAGCGCCAGGACCTGCCTGCGATCGTGGCTGATTATGTCGGGCTGATCAAGAAGATGAACCCGGATGGCAAGCTGCGTCACTATCCCGGCTCACCGTATTGCGCTTACCAACTTTCACGCGAACAGGACCGGTTGCGGCTGTTTGAGTTGCACCCCTCCGACATCAAGCTATTGAACGAGAACTTTCAACACTTGGCGCAGCAAGTACCACCCAAATCCAGGGCAGGGCGTGGTAAGCGCGTGATGGTGCAGCGCGACGATGGCTTCGCCAGTTTGCGTGCCTTGTTGCCGCCGCCTTCGCGCCGCGGCCTGATCCTGATCGACCCACCCTATGAAGACAAAAACGATTACCGCCACGTCGTCACGGCGGTAGCCGATGCCTTGACACGTTTTCCCACCGGCACGTATGCCATCTGGTATCCGCTGTTGCCGCGACCTGAATTGCGTCAGATGCTCAGCCGTCTCAAGCGCTTGCCGGGAGCAGAATGGCTGCACGTCAGCCTGCGTGTGGGAAAGCCGTCGCCAGATGGCCTCGGTTTGCGTGGCAGCGGCATGTACATCATTAACCCGCCCTGGACGTTGGCGACGCAACTGAAAGAAAGCATGCCTTGGTTGACGCAGGCCTTGGCTCAGGATGAGGGTGCAGAATTCACCCTGGAAACGGGCACCACACCTGCCAGCCGTGATGAGCGGGATTGATAGTGTGAACCTCATTTGTTGGCCTGACTCGTTGTCAGCTGAGCCAGCGCATGCTGCGGGTTGGTATGCTTGGCAGTCCAGTGCGTGCGTGACTACAATGGGCTCATGAATAAAGCATTTGTCAAAGAGTCGGACGATGATGACGATGACGTCTTGGACGGTGTCCAACCGCAAATTCCAGCTGGCGTCAAGAATTACATCACCAAGGGCGGCTATCAGATGTTGCGCGAGGAGCTGTTACACCTGATCGATCACGATCGCCCGGAGGTGGTGAATGTGGTCCATTGGGCAGCTTTGAATGGCGATCGATCAGAAAACGGCGACTATCTGTATGGAAAAAAGCGTCTGCGTGAAATTGATCGGCGCATTCGCTTCCTGACCAAGCGTCTGGATATCGCGGAGGTGGTCGACCCTAGCGTGCATCATGGCAACGATCATGTCTTTTTCGGCGCCACTGTGAACTACGCCACCCAGAGCGGGGAAGAGCAGATCGTCACCATCGTGGGTATCGATGAGTTTGACCCCCTGAATGGTAGGATCAGTTGGATCTCGCCCGTGGCGCGGGCGCTGACTAAGTCGCGCACGGGCGATGTCGTCACCCTGAAGACGCCTGCAGGCCAAGAAGAGCTCGAGATTTTGGAAGTCCACTACCCAGCACCCGCTGAAACAGAGGATTGATAGCGGGCTGGTTCCTGGAGTTGGATACGTTAACTGTTCACTTGAGACTCTGACGCAAGAAGCTGCGACAGCCAGAAAGCTTGGCAGGTGCAACTGATTTGCTCTTGCTTGAACTGCGTACCTGATTAGTCGCAGGCTCTGGGCCTGCAAAAATCCAGAAAACTCTCGACGCTAGGGCGATAAGCAACAGGCGCTGATTGTTAGGCACTTTCGTCACATCACCAATCTCTTTTCCAATTCGAGTCGACGCTTGAGGGAAAGTAAGTTCAGGCGCATGCATTTTCTGGTCGGGGTCTGATCTTTTCCTCTCCCGCAAGAACAGTGAAAAATGTGAAAACTTGCGCTAGGATTAATTGCGCCAGGCTGCAAATTGCCGGTTCTGTTGCTACGTCGAACACCGTGGCCGTGAGTTGGAATGAAAAAGCAGTGAAGCAGCAGAGACGTTGCCGTCGAAACACTCTTGTCATATGCTTGCAGCACAATGGCGGTCACGACAAGGTTTTTTGCTGCTGACGTGTGTCCTGCCTGTCTTATTCACGCTTTTAGTGCTTTGACTCTATGTCCACCCTTCGTTCTGGCCTCAATCATCCTCTGCGTGTTCCATTGGCTGCTGAAGCCCATTCGCGCCCGTTTATGCGTCTGGCTGGGCCGGAAAGCCTCACCCACTTGGCGATCTATGCCCGGGAAAGTACTTCCGCCCATAACAGCAACATCCAGCGCCAGCACGAAACCCTGGGGGCTTTGTGTACCTACTTCGGTGTGTCGGGGCCCGCGGCAGATGCTTGGTATTTTTTTCACGACTTCGGGCGCTTTCGCCTGAAGTGGGAGTTGCATACCGAATTTGCGACCTATACCTTTGCCGTCAGTCGCGAAGCCGACATGTCTTTGGTAGACGCGTTTCATCAAGTCCCTCTGTGTCACATCCCACAGGAATGGATGCAAAGCTTGCAGGGCAAGATCATGGTGGCTGCTCATCTGGTCATGGACAAGAAAAGCGAAGTGACCGACGTCCAGGACTCGAGCCTGCGACG
>JBBSSV010000189.1:0-4213 GCA_038241705.1 Burkholderiales bacterium
GCGAGGAAACAAGCAGGAAGAGCCAGCAAGAAGGGTTGCAAGCAAAGCATGAGCATGCTGATGTGCCATTTTTCCGGGTTTCCAGTCAACTTTTGTGAGGATGCGTCCGTGACCCAGGCTATTAATATCAATTCTAATTTGTTGATCGGCATCGATCAACTGGATCTTTCCCTGATTACTGGCTGGGCTCGTTATCACGATTCGGATGAGGTGGTCGAGTTGGAGCTGGTACTCAACGGCGAGGCTCTAGAAAGCGCTTGCGCCGATCTGTATCAAGCTGAGTTATGTGGACAACGTGCGGACGGGAGTTTTGCCTTTCGCATCGAGCCCGACCTGGATACGGCAGCAATGCAGCTGTGTCTGCCACCCGGAGCGCGCGTGTATTTGCAGGACGCCAAGACCGGACAATTGGTGCCGCAGAGTTTGCGTATTTGGGACGGCCATGTCCTGCAGCCTGCGGACACTCAGGAAGCGCAGCTGGTGCCGGAAGAGGACACCTTGGTGCAATCCACGACCGCCCCAGGCCCGTCGGCCAATGTCGAATACTGGCAACAGTATTACGCCCAGCATTCCAATGTTTCGCCCCCGGAATATCCCTCTCAATTTGCTGCTTTCTTGCTGGGGTTAAATCGTAAGCTGGATATGGTGGTGGATCTTGGCTGCGGTTCAGGTCAGGATGCGATGTTCTTTGCGCACCAGGGCTTGCAGGTAGTGGGGCTGGATTATGCCGATGTGGCCTTGCAGAATGATCGTGCCCGCGCCCAGCGCAAGGGTCTGGAAGACAGATTGCGTTTTTTGCGCTGTGACGTAACGGACGCGGGCGAGGTCGAGCCGGCGCTGAGCGTGATCGAGGACTTGCGAGGCCAAGGTGTGGTCGCTATCTACAGCCGTTTCTTTTTTCATGCGATTGACGAAGCAGCCGAAGGCGCGGCCCTGAGCCTAGTGAAGCGCTTGCTGCATCGCGCGGGTGACTTTGCTGCCTTTGAATTTAGAACTGAGTTGGACCGAGGACGGGAAAAGGTAACGCCCGAGCATTACCGGCGCTACATTGATGTAGAGCGTTTCGTGAGCCGGGCACAGCACGAGTTCGGGCTGTCATGCGTCTACCGCACAGAAGGCGTGGGTTATGCCCTGTTCGGCGCGGATGACGCCTATGTAGCGCGACTGGTGTTCGTGCGTGGAAAAGCGGCAACGGCCCACTAAGTCGCCTGGAATGACTTACCTTCAGCTAAGCGTTTGCCAATAAGGCAATTACGTCTTCAGCTCATCCGGATGCACATGGGTGATCTTTTCCAGCAGCTTGGCGCCATCACTCAACAGAAAACTGCGAAACGCCTGCGCCACCGGTGGCAGGCGCTTGTTCTTGCGGTGGATCACATACCAATTGAGCATGACAGGAAAGCTTTCGACATTCAGGATGACAAGGCTGCCGGCTTGCAGCTCCTGGCTGACGGTATGAGCGGATAGAAAGCTGACCCCCATACCGGCCATCACCGCCTGCTTGATAGTCTCGGTACTCTGGATTTCCATAGCGATGGTGATATGCGGCAGGCGTCCGGCAAATCCTTCTTCCATCGAATTCCATGTGTCTGAGCCCTTTTCGCGGACAACAAAGGGTTCTTTTTCCAGCAGCGAGAGTGGAATCCGTTGACGCTTGGCCAACGGATGGTCGGGCGCGGCCACAATCACATAAGGGTGTGGGGCAAAGACTTCGTTGATTGTGTCCATGTTTGTAGGCGGGCGCACCATGATCGCTAGATCCGTTAGATTGTCCTCCAGTTGCTGTAGCAGGCCATCGCGATTATGCACGGACAAATTTAGCGTCACGCCTTCATGCCGGCGGGCAAATGCCACCAGCAGCCGTGGGAAAAAATAGTCACCAGCACTGATCACCGCCACATTCAGTTTGCCACCTGTCAGCCCTTTGAAATGGGTCATTGCTTCACCCATCTCCTGAAACAGCTGGATTGCTTCGCGACTGTAGGACAGCAGCTCTGCCCCTGCCGGTGTGAGGTAGATCTTCTTGCCCAATTGCTCGAACAAGGGCAGGCCGACATGGCCTTCCAAGGTCTTGACCTGCGTTGAAACTGCAGGCTGGGTCAGGTGCAGCTCTTCGGCAGCGCGCGAAAAGCTCAGATGCCGGGCAACCGTTTCAAATACTTTGAGTTGACGCAACGTTGCGTTTTTCATAGGTTTTAAAGACTCGATGTATAAGTGATCATGAATGGTAACCCATAAAAACTTTAACTGTTGCTAATCGATGGTGGCGCCTACTATTAAGTCATCTCAACCGGACATCTCTTCCCGGATTCTTCTTTCCTCTTCAACTGCGCACCAATAGGAGGCTTCTCATGCTGGATGCCGCGACGACCAACCACGCTACCGCCGATTCGGCAGAAGTCCACCGTAATGCCTACAACGCCGCTTTTTATGAGCTGGGCTTGAAGTGGCATTGGGATGCTGACACGTTTGCCAGTCTGGGTTTGCTGCCCCAAGCCAGCGAAGAGGATCGCATCAAATTTTATCTGGACACCCATCAAAGCCATCTGCTGAACGCTTACGATGCAGAGTTCCTGATCTGCGCGATCCAGGAAGCCAAGGAGCGTTGCTATGGCAAGATGCAGGCACGCGCAGAGCGCACCAACGTGGAAATCAACTGGGCCGAAATTCATGTCCATGAGATAGGCGCCTGATTTCCATTCGCTTTGGTGACTTGCCCATTTTCAGGGCTAGGAGCCATAAGACAAGTGCCTGAAGATGATCATCTCTAGCGACCGGACCTCATACGTTGTCGTTGAATGCTACGTCCCTCTTCCTTCCTCGATTAAAGCGCCCGCTACTAAGCTGGGCGCTTTTTTTCATCTCATCCCTCCGTACCGGTTGCACAAGAGCACATCTACGGTGTCTTTCCAACAGTAACAAACCTGCAAAAATCCAGCAGAAAGGTGTGTATGCGCGCATCTAGGCAGCTTTTTTGATGGAAAACATACGGTTGGTCGTTACAAGTTGTTGTAGTGATCGTAAATCCGTGGGAATATGCATGGCAATTCGGCTGCACCAGCTACCGGAGAGTAGAGGAGACCGCTGTCAAAAGCGGAAAATAAAAATTAAAAAGTGTTGTTGTTCGACCGTAAAAGGTTAATTGTCAAAGATTAAATTTTGCACATATGACTAGGTCGCATCATGGAATGTCAAAACATCCTGATGAGCGTTTGCAGTAAAGGTAGGTTCCGCCATAAGTGGCGCCTACTGAGTGCACGGAATGACAGTACCCGTACCACCCTTACCCCCTACAACTATATGTCGTATCAAGGTTCGTCTGCCTGACGCTAAAAGCGTTGGGCAGGATGGCCGAGAGTGCGCGACCTTGTGGCACCTACTATAAGTTGGCGGCTCGCCTACGTCCGCATTCGGGCGAGACCGCTGAATATAAAACGACACTGGTGTTCTGCACCTGAACGAGGATTCAATCATGATGGAAATGGTTCAAACCACTGAGTTTTGGGTGGCGCTCGCCCAGATCATGGGTATTAATATCGTCTTGTCAGGCGACAACGCGGTTGTCATTGCGCTGGCCTCGCGCAACCTGCCTCCTGAACAGCAAAAGAAAGCGATCTTTTTGGGGGGGGCAGTCGCTATCGTCATGCGTATAGTGTTGACGATCGTGGCGGTAGAAATGCTGGCGCTGCCGTACTTGAAAATTGCGGGTGCCTTTCTGTTGTTGTGGGTAGCGGTTCAATTGCTTTTGCCGGAAGATGGGCATGGCGACGATGGGGAAGGTTCTAGCAGCATGGCAACGGCTATCCGTACGATTTTGATTGCCGACCTAGTAATGAGTCTGGATAATGTTCTCGCTGTTGCTGCTGCAGCTGATGGAAATATGGTTTTGCTGATAGTAGGACTAGGGTTAAGTATTCCTTTGATTATCTTTGGCAGCGCATTTTTGCTGAAGATGATGGAACGCTTCCCCATCATCATTACCATCGGTGCTGCTCTGCTCGGTTATGTGGCCGGCGGGATGTTGATCGGCGACCCTGCTGTTAGAGATTGGGTTGAAAGTCAGCCTAGCGTATTGCAATACGCTGTTCCTATTGCAGGAGCTATTTTGGTAGTAGTGGTTGGCAAAGCAATGGCCAAGTCCAAATTGGCAAAAATGCAAGCAAGCAGGACTTAAAGCGTTGGAAAGATGGTGTTGCGCTGAGAGGCGCCGCAC
>JBBSSV010000190.1:0-4156 GCA_038241705.1 Burkholderiales bacterium
TCCGGGTGATACCCGATGAGACCGAGATCGGATCGCTCGCTGGAAAGGTCATTTCCACCGCTTCATCCAACAAAGCTTCCTTGGCATGCTTGCGGTCGGCCCGCGTCGACGTTTCCGCCAACATCGTGATCGCCGTGGCCAACTTGACATGGTGCGCCATCGCCAACTCGCGCACCGTGCGTACATTCAACGCCTTGTGCAACAACTCAGCATCATGTTGACTGAGTTTTCTTTTGCAGTCTTGCCCGAACTAATCATCCTATAAGCCATCAACTTGAATATTGATGGTAGTTTTGTCACTCTTTTTGTTTTGCTGTTAGGATGGGTTGACAAGTTTCAAGGGGATGACTCATGCAACAGCAAGTGTCCAAGCAAGATGAAGGGTTATTATCGCCTTCCATTTCCATGGAGGATGAGGCGCGGGTACGCTTTTATTCATTGATCGCGCATCTCTTTGTGAGTGCGCCCCCTCCAGCCTTATTGGCTGCGTTGGCAGCCGCTGATCCGCTGCCTACTCTTCAGTTGGGTAATCAACTGGAGCAAGCTTGGGAAAATTTGACGGCCGCAGCTGGCCTGATACCACCAGAAGTGATCCAAGAGGAATTTGATGCGCTGTTCGTGGGCGTAGGCAACCCCCGCATCAATCCTCATGCCTCACTTTACTTGTCTGGCTTTTTGATGGAAAAACCTTTGGCTGCCTTGCGCGATGACATGGCACAACTCGGGCTTGAGCGTCAAGCTGGAAGACTTGAGACGGAAGACCATCTGAGTGGTTTGTGCGAAGCCATGCGCCTGTTGATTTCGGGGGAACAGGGGGTTGTCAGGCAGCCGGAAGCACAACAAAGAATTTTCTTTGAAAAACACATGGTTTCCTGGTGCGGACGCTGCATGGAAGATATCCGTCAGGTTGAGCAAGCAAATTTCTACCGCTGTGTTGCAGACTTTACTCAAGCGTTTATCGAGATGGAGCAAGCTGCATTCGACATGGTTGAAGGGAATGAAGAGAATGAGAAAAATAGATCTGGTATTAGTGCGCAAAAAGAATGTTGAGCAAGCAGAGGCGTGTTTCGACATAAGCAGGAGGATGAAATGAACAAAGACGCTTCAAAAAAAGCAGAGCCTGATACAGGTCGGCGTAAATTTTTGCTGGCAGCAGGCACTGTTCCAGCTGTTGCGTTGGCGGCCTTGGCTGCAACGCAACCAGAGGTGCCTACGACTCTTGCGATCTCCCCTGAGGCAGGGCCCAGCAAAAAGGGTTACCACGAGACTGAGCATGTCCGTAAGTACTATTACACCGCTGGATATTTTTAAGAGGTAGTGATATGTCGCTCAGGCGTAAAGAAACGGGAAGCGTAGCCAATAAAAGCGTGCCCAAAAGAAGTTTTTCGCAAGTAGAAGCTACAGTTGACCGGCGCTCTTTTCTGAAGCGCGCTGGTATGACTGCCGGCGCGGGTGTTTTGGCGCATCAATTACCCTTGACTATGATGAGCAGCGCCCAGGCAAAGCCTGTGACCACGCTGCCTGAGTCAGGTGAATTTGAAATTAAGCATACTGTGTGCTCCCATTGTTCCGTTGGCTGCTCGGTCGAAGCGGTCGTGCAGAACGGTGTCTGGGTGCGTCAGGACGCAGCGTTCGACTCTCCTATCAATCTGGGGGCTCATTGCGCTAAGGGTGCCTCGGTGCGCGAGCATGGGCATGGCGACCACAGGCTGCGCTATCCCATGAAACTGGTCAACGGAAAGTATCAGCGCATTTCTTGGGATCAGGCGATCCAGGAAGTAGGCGACAAGCTGTTGCAGATCCGAGAGCAATCCGGACCAGATGGAGTGATGCTGATTGGCGGCAGCAAGCACAACAATGAACAGGCTTACCTGATGCGCAAGTTCTTTTCTCTATGGGGATCGAACAATTGTGATCATCAGGCCAGAATCTGCCATTCGACCACGGTGGCAGGCGTGGGTCAGACTTTCGGGTACGGGGCCATGACCAACTCGTTCAACGACCTGCATAATTCCAAGGCCATTCTGTTCATTGGCTCGAACCCAGCCGAAGCACATCCGATTTCGATGCAGCATTTCATGCATGCAAAGGAACTAGGCGCGAAAATCGTAGTGATCGATCCGCGTTTTACCCGTACCGCGCGTTTTGCCCATCATTATGTGCGTGTCCGTCCCGGTACGGATATCGCACTAGTGTGGGGCATGCTATGGCATATTTTTGAAAATGGTTGGGAAGACAAGGAATACATCGCCGATCGGACCTACGGCATGGAGGAAGTACGCAAGGAGGTGGCTAAGTGGACGCCAGACAAGGTGTCGGATGTCACCGGCGTGCCCGAAGCGGATGTCTATCTAGCAGCCAAGACCTTGGCTACCAACCGGCCGTCGTCAGTAGTGTGGTGCATGGGCATCACGCAGCATCACGTCGGCACCGCCAATGTACGTGCTTTGTCGATTTTGCAATTGGTCTTGGGCAATATCGGCAAGGCAGGCGGTGGTGCCAACATTTACCGCGGCCATGACAATGTTCAGGGTGCGACCGATATCGGCCCTAATCCGGATTCCCTGCCGGGCTATTACGGACTGGCCGAAGGGGCCTGGAAGCATTTTGCTGAGGTCTGGGGCTTGGATTACGAGTGGATAAAGTCCCGCTACGGTTCCAAGGATTTGATGGAAAAGCCCGGTATGACGGTGTCGCGCTGGTTCGATGGTGTTCTGGAAAAAAAAGAATTTCTAGACCAGCCTAGCAATCTGCGCGCCGTGCTGTACTGGGGCCACGCGCCCAACAGCCAGACCCGCTTGCCAGACATGAAGCTCGCCATGCAGAAGCTGGACTTATTGGTGGTGGTGGATCCCTATCCCACCATGACGGCAGCCATGCATGGACGTCAGGATGGAGTTTATCTGCTCCCGGCTGCGACCCAGTTTGAAACCCAAGGCTCTGTCACAGCGTCGAACCGTAGTATTCAATGGCGTGAGCGTGTGATACAGCCACTGTTCGAGTGCAAGACAGACCATGAAATTATGTACCTGTTTGCCAAGAAATTTGGCTTTGCTAAGGAGTTGTGCAAGAACATCCAAGTTGTAAACAATGAGCCGGTGATTGAGGATATCCTTCGGGAAATCAATCGTTCCTGCTGGACCATTGGTTACACCGGTTGTTCGCCCGAACGCTTGAAGTTGCACATGCGCAACAAGCATACCTTTAACCCGACCACGCTGTTGGCAGAAGAGGGACCTTGTAAGGGCGACTACTACGGCTTGCCCTGGCCTTGTTGGGGAACGCCGGAGATGAAGCACCCAGGTACACCTATCTTATATGACCTATCCAAGTCGGTTAAAGAGGGCGGCTTGCCTTTTCGGGCCAACTGGGGCGTGGAACGTGAAGGAGAAAGTTTGCTGGCGGCTGACGGCTCGGCCACCAAAGACAGCGAAATCGACATGGGCTATCCAGAATTCAATGACATCATGCTGAAAAAGCTGGGCTGGTGGAATGAGTTGACACTGCAAGAGCAAGCCTTAGCCGAAGGTAAAAATTGGAAGACTGATCTGTCTGGCGGCATCATCAGAGTGGCCATCGAGCATGGTTGCGCGCCCTACGGTAATGCCCGCGCCCGCTGCAATGTCTGGAATTTCCCTGACCCAGTGCCCATGCATCGTGAGCCTCTGATGACGCCACGTTTCGACTTGGTAGCGCAATATCCGACCTATGAAGACAAGGCCGATTTCTGGCGGATGCCTACCCTATTTAAAACTGTTCAAGCCAAGGATTACTCCAAGGACTACCCCTTGATCATGACATCGGGGCGTTTGGTTGAGTACGAGGGAGGTGGTGACGAGACGCGCTCCAACCCATGGCTGGCAGAAATGCAGCAAACCATGTTCGTTGAAGTCAATCCGCATGATGCCGCTCAAATCGCGATCAAGACCGGTGAATTCGTTTGGGTCGAAACGCCGACGGGAGCACGCCTGAAGATTAAGGCTTACGTCACCCATCGTGTACCCATGGGGCTAGTATGGATGCCTTTCCATTTTGGCGGCTGGTGGATGGGTGAAGACCAGCGGGCAAACTATCCCGAAGGGGCGGCGCCCATTATTTTGGGCGAAGCGGTCAACACGGGCTGGACTTATGGCTACGACGTCGTGACCATGATGCA
>JBBSSV010000191.1:0-4093 GCA_038241705.1 Burkholderiales bacterium
AGGTTCTGATGCCCTTGCCCAAAATACCCGCCAAACGTGCCGCCTTGCTCTCCCCCGCCGACTACCCAACGGCTGACGAGAGCAAGCTGACAAGCATGCCGGCGATGGAAGTCCCAGTAGCGCCCGTGACAACCGCCGCGCGCACCGCTGCCGCGAAGACGCCCACGGAAAAAACACCGCCTGTCAAAACGTCTGCTGTCAAGACGGCATCCCCAAAGATCGCTGCGGCAAAAGCGCCAGTTGCTAAAACGCCTGTAACAAAAACAGCTGCCGCGAAAACGCACGCTCCGAAGACATCTGTAGCGAAAGCACCGGCTACCAAAACGCCTGTTTCAGAAGCATCTACTGCCAAGCCAGCAGTGCAGTCGGAAAAACCAAAACTTTTCGTTCTTGATACCAACGTCCTGATGCACGACCCGACTTCCCTGTTCCGCTTCGAGGAGCATGACGTCTATCTGCCGATGATCACGCTGGAAGAACTGGATAACCACAAAAAGGGCATGTCTGAAGTCGCCCGTAACGCCCGTCAGGTGTCGCGCTCGCTGGATGCGCTGATGGCCGACATGGACGATGCGTCCATCGACCGCGGCCTGCCCCTGTCGCGCCTCGGCAACAAGGATGCAGGAGGACGCCTGTTTTTCCAGACCAGTTTGCAAAATGGCGAGCTTCCCCCTGAACTTCCTGTAGGCAAGGGCGACAACCAGATCCTGGCCGTGGTCCGCGCACTGGAACAACAACACCCCGAGAAGTCCATCGTGCTGGTGTCCAAAGACATCAACATGCGCATCAAGGCGCGTGCCCTGTGCCTGACCGCAGAAGAGTATTACAACGATCACGTCTTGGAAGACACCGATCTCCTGTATTCAGGCTTGCTCCATCTTCCCGACGACTTCTGGGAAAAGCATGGCCGTAACATGGATTCATGGCAGGAGAGCAAGAACGGTTTCAGCTATACGTTTTACCGGGTTGGCGGTCCCTTGGTACCAATCATGCTGGTTAACCAGTTCGTCTATATCGAGCCAGTTTCTGGCGAAGCGGCGTTTTATGGCAAGGTGACGGAAATCGAAGGTAAGAGCGCGGTTATTCGCACCCTACGCGACTATAGCCATAACAAGCACAGCGTCTGGGGCGTGATGGCCCGCAATCGGGAACAGAATTTTGCCCTCAACCTGTTAATGGATCCGGATTGTGACTTCGTCACCCTGCTGGGCCAGGCCGGTACCGGCAAGACCCTGCTCGCCCTCGCTTCCGGCCTGGCACAGGTTCTGGAAAATAAGCTCTACAGCGAAATTATTGTCACGCGTGTGACCGTCCCTGTGGGTGAGGATATTGGTTTTTTGCCAGGTACGGAAGAAGAGAAAATGTCACCCTGGATGGGCGCATTTGACGACAACCTGGAAGTGCTCAACAAATCCGACTCGGATGCGGGCGACTGGGGACGGGCTGCCACGCAGGACCTGATCCGCTCCAAGATCAAGATCAAATCGCTCAACTTCATGCGGGGTCGCACCTTCGTCAACAAATATCTGATCATCGACGAAGCCCAGAATCTGACGCCCAAGCAAGTTAAGACCTTAGTTACCCGTGCCGGCCCCGGTACCAAAATTGTCTGTCTGGGCAACATTGCTCAGATCGACACGCCTTATCTGACGGAAGGCTCGAGCGGTCTGACCTATGTGGTTGATCGTTTTAAGGGATGGGAGCATAGCGGCCATGTGACTCTGGCTCGCGGTGAACGCTCGCGCTTGGCGGACCACGCTACCGAAGTGTTGTAAGAGCTTGTGCTTGTGAAGCCGGCTTTACCAAGTCGGCTTGCTGCCAAAAACCCATCAGTATGAAAAAAGCCTGCAGCAATGCAGGCTTTTTTTACATTCAAGCGTTGACTTGAAGATTAACTCAACCATTCTATACCGTTGAGAATCACATATCTTTAATGGAGGATTGAAGCTGAGCAGTGTTCAGGCCTGCAACGCAATTGAATCTTCCCATTCCTCATCCTGCACAGTCACAATGGATGACAGTAGTGCGTCATCCAGTCTGATTGGTTCGTTGGCTGCGTGTAGCTTGCCCAACGTGAGGAATTCAAACGCTTGTACATGGCCTTGCTCGTCGCTATGCACGACCAAACGCTGCTGGCGCTGGAGAAAGGAAAGAACGCCTTGATGGAGACGGAAGCTTTGGGCCAACTTTTGCTCCGTGATTTCTGGCACGCGCTTGCGCCGATCGAAACGCTGCACGCGTAACTGACTGTACTTGGCCCACGCCAGAAATCCCGAGACCATCACGCCAGCTAGTATCAAGTAAAACGTCATGCTATTGACGGTCTCCAGCAGCAATTTGCCTGACTGCTGGTTGTATACATTCTCTTGCACAAGACTTAGGAAGCCGGTTGCCAGCAAATACAGAAACCCAATCCAGGCCATCAGGGTCAAGCCAGTATCGATAACCTTGGGCAACCAATGTTGTGTGGTGCGGACAATGCTGGACGCACCATTGATGCGCGGATAATGAGGAATAACCATATCTATATTTTCCTTGATTTTCATGAGTTGCTTTCCTTGATGCCTCGATCTGGACTGCTCCAGCGGGCTCTGCTCTTGTGTCCCTTGAGCATGACCTTTGGAAAGCTGACTAGGGTTGTAAAAAGTATGATCATCCAGAACACCAGTGGGTACCAGATGATCCAGAACAGCTCTTTCAGCAAGTTTTTTTCGTATCGTCTTTCGATAAAAAGACTCAGCGCAAATTGCATGACACAAATGCAAGCCAGCAACAAGCCAGTGAATTTCGGCGGCGCGATACTTGCCACCTGAAGCTCAGGCGGCAATTCCACAACCATGCCGCCAAGCCACAACAAAATAGTCAGAGCAAAGGTGAACGCCCAGACTGCGGACAGTCCGAATTCGACTAATAAGGGCCACATGTAGCGATAGCGCCAGACCCAGACGCTGCTAATGTTTTTGGCCAATACTTCGGCGCCGCCTTGGGCCCAACGCAGACGCTGCTTCCAGAGCCCACGCAGGGTTTCAGGCATTAGGATCCAACACAGCGCGCGCGGTTCGTAAAAGATCGACCAGTGATCTAACTGCAGCTTCCAGCTTATATCAATGTCTTCGGTGATCATGTCGGTGCTCCAGTAGCCCACCCGGTCCAGAGCGCTGCGACGAAACGCGGCAACCACACCAGACACACTGAACACCCTTCCGTAGACCCGCTGGGCACGCTTGATCAAGCCGATGATTGAGGCAAACTCCCCCACCTGGATGCGGCCCACCAAGGTTGAACGGGTACGGATGCGGGGGTTGCCGGTGACGGCACCTACCCGTGGCTGGCTCAGTAAGGGTGCGACCAAGTAGGCGGCAGCATCTGGAGCAAGCAAGGCATCTCCATCAATGCAGACCAGATACTCGCTACGCGCAGCCAGCGCTCCCATCCGCAAGGCCACAGCCTTGCCCTGGTTTTGCGCCAAGTGAATGACACGCAAGCGTGGATCAGCGCTAGCCAATCTATCTAGGATCGCAGCGGTACCATCAGCCGAGCCATCATTAATGGCTATCACCTCGATATTCTGATAACGCTGTCCCAAGGCAGCGCCTATGGTGTCGGCGGCATTCTCTTCTTCGTTAAAACACGGGATCAGAATCGAAATCAGCGGATCGCCTTCCAAGGCGAGAAGGATGGCAGCATCTGGCGGTGCCCAGTGACGCTCCCAGTGCAGCCAGAAGTAGATGCCGCCTGCAATCCACATTGCCGACATCAGCATGGGATAGTAAAAAACAAAATTCAGCAGCATTTCGCCCGTCAGGACGAACGCAAACCCCAAAGGCCCGAACACCACAAGAAGTAGCAAGACGAACGCCAACAAGCGATCGGTCATGGCAGAGGACTCCATGCGTTCGACAGGGCCGGCCTCACCTGCTTCAGGCGTGGTTGGTCATTGAGGAAATCATCCGGGTAATAACCGAAGTGCCGCACACCATGCTGCTGCAAGGTCTGCATCCATTTCACTAGGACAGCATCATCGATAGCCACGTTGGGCTGAGAACGCCAGTCACGTGCCTGCAGTTCAAACACCGAGCGTTCCAGGGCCCCA
>JBBSSV010000192.1:0-4071 GCA_038241705.1 Burkholderiales bacterium
AACTATTTCAATCGTGCATCAAAAATCCATGCGAGCGGTGAACTTGATAGTGCGGCCAGCATCAGGGTAAATATGGCCATAGGGCACATCCCGGCAAGCGCCATAGGCTTGTGTGAAATAATCCTTGTTGGCCAAGTTAGCTCCAGCGACTGCAAACTCCCACGCACCACTGCGTACGGCATAGCGTGCGTCCACTGTTGCAAAAGATGGAATTCGCTTGGAACACGCATTAGTAAAGTCACCGCCGTAACGCTGTGAATCCACCCATTGGACGCCAACGTCGGCACTGTGCCCAGTGCCGGGCTGCCAGTTCAATCTTACTGTTGCTGTGTTTTTTGGTACCAGCACCATGTCTTTGCCGCTATAAGGGCCATCAGTGAACTTTGCTGAAACGTGCTGCAACACCGCGTTAAGGCTGAAATCTGCACTCAGACGAGAATGGACTTCAAGTTCTGCGCCACGTCGACGAGTGGAATCAAGGTTGACGTTTTCAAACTGGAAAGGATCATAAAATATTTCATTTTTCAGACGATGCTGAAAAGCACGAACGGTTATGTTTTGTTGATCGTTGCCTACCTTCGTTCCAACTTCCAGATCACGAGAAGTCTGAGGGACAAGTGGTTCCATCAACCAAGCGTTATCGTCCACGTTTGGCAAGCGATAACTGCGTCCAGCTTTGGCAAATAACTGCACTGTAGGCTGCAAGGCATAAGAACCTTCCAGCGTCCAAGCATTTAACGAATCAGAACGACTATAGTTCGAGTTAAAAGGAACTGGATCTACAGTCGTCAGTTTAGATTTCTCATGTCTCGCGCCAAACGCAACTTGCATTGCATCGTTACTTATTTTGTTCTTAAAATAAATGGCTTCTGACCGCTGAGTAGCATCGTCCTTTGCAAAAGAGGCATCTCGCACTCTATTAGTACGAGAAAAATCCAAGCCCGAAACGAATTCATTGTCCCAGCCTGAAAGCGTACTTAGATGCCTGATGCGAGGCGAAAATTGTGTGGCCTTGGTGCGATAAGTAGTCAGTGCGCCAAACTGGAAAAAGTCCACATCCTTAGTGTGGTGCGACAAGTCCCCTGCCAACTCAATGTTGCCGAAGCGCTTTTCTCCAAACAGCGTGAATCGGTCGGTATCGAACTTCCCATATTCACCTGGACTATTGCTTTGACGAGGATCCGCCTGATATTCAGCGTACGTCAAGGGGCCTGCCAAACCGCCGTCTTGGCGACCGGCGTCCACCCGCAGACCAAGACGGGCATCTTTGACGTTCCACTCCAAACCACCATTGAAGTTTTCCTGCTTCAGCCTATTATTTTCACGGTAGTTGTCTGTGCGGAGTGCACCCATGGTGGCATCAATCGAAAACTGGTCCCAACCTTTTGCAAGCGATGCGCGCAATTCTTGGTAATCGTGACTACCTACGCCTGCCATGATCGATCCGCGCGTGACGTTCGGCTGACCGCGCTTGGTAATGATCTGGATGGTGCCGCCTGTCGCGCCTGCACCGTACAACACACTGCTGCCACCACGCACAATCTCGACGCGCTCAACTGATTCAATGGGTATGGAGGAAATTATGGCACCCATCTGCTCATTCGCAGATAGACGAATACCATCCACCATCACCACAATATTCTGTTCACTAAACTCGCCAAAACCTCGCAAATCCAACGAATAGTCGGGTGTGCCGTTCAAGTTTTGCCGCCCATACACTCCCCCAATCTTACGAATCGCTTCATTCACATTATTGATGCCGGATTCGCGAATTTGCTCGGCCGTGATCACGGTCGCGCCGATTGGTGTTGAAGCCGGATCGGTTGCAAAGCGGGACGCCGAAACAATGACGGGATTCAGAGTTTTTTCGGGAACGGCTTGCGCCCAGACCGGCGCAGCCACGGACACGAAACAAGCAGAAACAGCCGAAGCCAGGACGATAGGCTTCCAAGCAGCGCGGTTGCTGCGGGATGAAACAGAATTCATGATGTCTTTTCAATAGGGGTCACCCGGCCTGCTTCCCCGCAGGACGGATACAACGAAAATGGGCAAACGCATTCCATTCTGCTGCACGCCTGGACCCAATAGATGCAGGCGTAGGCAGAGAAAAGTAGGAAATCAAAAGCGTTTGCGGCACCACTTTCACCTGTTCTGGCCGGTATCCGGGCTGACAAGCACAGCTGCCTGACCTTCCCGCGCTTGCGCACAGTGGTGTAGAGAAGCAGCCTGTCATCGACAGCATGAAGCCAGACGATGACGCTTGTTTACCGTTGCGGGGGCAGCACACGTTAGCCGGCGAGCGGCCTTGTGTTTCCCGTTTAACTGCAGCCATGACATGGCCGCGGGCACCAAAACTCCGCCATTGTACGGATCACAATGCTGGGCAGCAATCACGTATCGGTAAAGTGTTGCTTATTCAGATATGTCACCTTAGACGTTTGACAAGCCACCCTGACTACCTGGCGCAATCATCTCAATATGTTGAACGCTGCCATAGCCGATCTGATGTGGTGTAGCGGCAGCGTGGCGCGCAATCTGAGTTGCGTAAAAATATTCGCTACACGCCTGCAGCAGGCGCAAGGTGCCCGCATGGGCCACGATGATGACGGCTGGCGGTGCCTGCAGGCGAAGGGCTTGCCAAAACTCCAGCACCCGCCGGGCGACCTGATGCACACTTTCTCCGTCACCGGGTCGGTAGTCCACGACATCAGCCGCCCAAGCATCGATTTCAGTGCGTGGGATGTCATTCCAGGCTTGCATTTCCCAACGACCAAAATCCATTTCAGTCAGGCGCGCATCCAGGGTTGGGGGTGGAGAATTCAGCAACGGAGCCAGTGCATGGGCCAGTCTGGCGCAACGTTGTAACGGACTGGCAAACAACGGCGTTCCTTGCGGCAGTTGCGCTGGCAGGTCTGTCAACAACCTAGCCTGCTCTAACGGCGCAACACGCAGATCAGTACGGCCATAACACAGACCGGTCGCTTCTTGCGGCTGGCCATGACGAATCAGATACAGGTGCGTGGACGCTTTTCCGGCCAAGTTAGTCATAGCAGGTCGCCGCCCTACCCTCATACCGTGATCAAGGTCATGATGCCCAGGTAGCAGGCGACTTCAGCCAGTTGCTGCACCGCGCCCAGACAATCGCCCGTGAAGCCACCTATACGCCGCACGAACAGACGTGACAACCACCAAGCCACGGCAAAGGCGGCAAGCAGTGCAAATAACAAGGCTTTCCAAGGTAAGGCACTGCTCCACCACAGCAGCAGCAAGGGCAAGAGCGTGCTGGCCCAAGCGATGAAGTAGTCCTCGCCGCACATGCCCTGGGCCAGCGGCTTGGCCTTGCCTTCACCTCTGACATACTCCAGCCGCCAGATCAGAGTCACAGCCGCCAGGCGCGAGACTGGATGGGCCGTCAGCAAAGCCAGCACCACGGTGCCGGGCGGCAGGCTGGCCAGTGCTGCGCCCTTGGTCGCCAGCAGCAAGACGATGCCGATCACGCCGTAACTGCCCAAGCGTGAATCCTGCATGATTTTCAGCACGCGCTCTTTGGTCAGGCCACCACCAAACCCATCGCACATGTCGGCAAAACCGTCTTCATGAAAAGCCCCGGTCAGGTAGACGCCCACCGCCATCGATACCAGTACTGCCACTGGCTGGGGCCACATCAGCACTCCCAGCACATACACCAGTCCGGTGATCAGCCCGACCACCCAGCCCACCGCAGGAAAGTAGCGGCTGGATTGCTGCAGCCATTCCGGCTGAAAGCCGACCCAGAGCGGAATCGGTAGGCGCGTGAAAAATTGCAACGCAATCCAGAACAGGCGCAGTTGGTGGAGCCAGCGTTGCGAAACGTCGTCAGGCGGATACAAGTCAGGAAGCATGAACGTTATGCCGAGAAGAAATGAAAACGAGTGCGAGGATAACCAAAATTTGGCAGAAGCCGAAACAAATCAGCGCGCCCTATCGACGCGGATCGACGGGGAAGGCAGTTGCTGACTGACCGCTGCCGATTCAAAGCTGGCCATGTCACGCATGAAGGCCACAGCCGCCTGCAGCAAGGGCAAGGCCAGC
>JBBSSV010000193.1:0-4067 GCA_038241705.1 Burkholderiales bacterium
TTCAGAGGGATGACGCACGCGACGCCATGCCAGATCGGTAATGTGCAGCAGGCCGTCGATACCACCGAGGTCGACAAAGGCGCCGTAGTCAGTGATGTTTTTGACCACGCCGTCTACGATGGCGCCTTCCCTCAAGGTTTCGAGCAGTTTCTCGCGCTCTTCACCCATGGACTCTTCAATTACAGCACGACGCGAAAGCACGACGTTGTTGCGCTTGCGGTCCAACTTGATGACCTTGAATTCCAGGGTCTTGCCTTCAAAGGGCGTGGTGTCCTTGACAGGACGGGTATCAACCAGAGAGCCGGGTAGGAAAGCACGAATGCCGTTGGTCAGAACGGTCAGGCCACCCTTAACTTTGCCATTGACGGTACCGACGACGATCTCGCCAGCTTCCATAGCCTTTTCCAGGGACATCCAGGACGCCAGACGCTTGGCCTTATCACGCGACAGGATAGTGTCGCCATAGCCGTTTTCGAGCGATTCAATGGCCACGGAAACGAAGTCACCAACATTGACTTCCAGTTCACCATTGTCGTTCTTGAATTCTTCGATGGGGATGAAGGCTTCCGACTTCAGCCCAGCATTGACGATCACGAAGTTGTGATCCATGCGTACCACTTCTGCCGAGATTACTTCGCCCGAACGCATGTCCTGGCGTGTCAGCGACTCTTCAAACAGGGCGGCGAAACTTTCCATATCGGGCTCAGACGCAGCGGAGGTTGCAACAGTTGACATAGGTTTGTAGAGGTTGGGTTAGCCGATTTTTTCATGGGAAATGAAAACTATCGGGTCAGGATTTGTAAATATTCGTATAGCTTATGCCATACAAACACCAGAACTACGGGTTAGCCATGTTACGCGACACTGTCAGACAACTTGCTCGCCTGTAAGTGCCGACAGCGATCGTGGCCAGCGTCACGCCGTTTTTTGAGTCTCTGCATACCAGTCAAGTACTTGCCGCACCGCCTCATCGGCGGTCAAGTCGGAAGTCTCCAGAAAATATGCGTCTTCTGCCGGTTTCAGAGGAGCCACTTCGCGATTTGCATCACGTGCATCACGCTCCATCAGATCCTTGCGAAGGTCTGCGATGTTAGCAGAAAAACCCTTGCCAATCAATTGTTTATATCTTCTTTGCGCCCTAGCTTCGGTGCTTGCAGTCAGGAACACCTTCAAGGGCGCTCGCGGAAAAATCACGGTTCCCATGTCACGTCCATCAGCCACCAACCCGGGTGCAGTCCTGAACTGCAGTTGCAAGGCCACCAAAGCATGACGTACCTCGGACCAGGTCGCGATCTTCGACGCAACGTTGCCTACCGCTTCGGCCCGAATGGCTTCACTGACATTTTCCTGCCCTAAAAAAATATCGTCTTCCTGAAACGAGCAATCCAGATGCATCGCCAGCTTTGCCAAGGCTTGCTCATCCTGCAGCGAGGTCTGACGTCGCAGTGCTGACAAGGCAGTCAAGCGATACAGGGCACCTGAGTCCAGGTAATGGAATTTCAGCGCGCCGGCCACTTTCTGGGCAACCGTACCTTTGCCCGATGCCGTTGGACCGTCGATGGTAATGACGGGAATGGATGCAGTATTCATGAAAAAATTCCGTAATGAGAACGCAGGCTGACCTGATTCAGAAGGCGAATGGCGAAGGCGGTCAACTTGCGCCTTATGCCGCGCCACCTTCGAACAGGTCGTCGCTGGTGATCTGGGAAAATGCGGCAAAGTAGCCCGGAAAGGTCTTGGCTACGCAGCCCGGGTCGTTGATGCGCATGGTCGCGCCACGGCGCAGTTTGCCATCCAGGCTGGCTAGGGAAAAGCACATAGCCATGCGGTGGTCGTCGTAGGTATCGATGGTTGCCGGCGCAATCGTCTCAGGCGGCGTGACGCATAGATAGTCTCTGCCCTCCTCCACCGTAGCGCCCACTTTTCGCAATTCGGTTGCCATAGCGGCAATCCGGTCAGTTTCCTTGACGCGCCAGCTACCGATGTTGCGTAGCACGCTGGTGCCTTTGGCATGCAAAGCTGCTACGGCCAGTGTCATGGCGGCGTCGGGAATATGATTGAAGTCGCCATCGATGGCACGCAACGGACCGTCTGCTTCGGCCGAGATCCAGTTGTCACCCATTTCGATGCGCGCCCCCATGCGTTCCAGCGCTTCGACAAACCGCACGTCACCCTGGATGCTGTCGCGCCCCACTCCCTGTACCTTGACCGGCCCACCGGCAATCGCACCTGCAGCCAAGAAGTAAGAGGCTGACGAGGCATCACCCTCGACGTGGATGCTGCCCGGACTGCGGTAGCGCTGTCCCTGTGCCACGGTAAAGCTGTGCCAATCGGTGTGGCTAACGCTGACGCCAAAACGCCGCATCATATTCAGCGTGATAGCGATATACGGCTGGGAAATCAGTTCGTCCACCACGTCGATGGTGATGTCGCGCTCGCGCGCCATCAAAGGTGCCGCCATCAGCAGCGCCGTCAGGAACTGGCTGGACACATTGCCGCGTACCTTCAGGCTTTCGGGCTTAAGACGACCACGCTGAATATGCAATGGCGGATAACCGGGGTTGCCGGTATAGGTGATGCGTGTGCCAATGGCGTTCAGAGCCTCGACCAAGTCACCAATGGGACGCTCGTGCATGCGCCGCACACCGTGCAAGGTATAGTCGCCGCCCGTCACCGCCAGAGCTGCAACCAAGGGGCGAATGGCCGTGCCAGCATTGCCCATGAACAGATCGGCCTGATGGGTCGGGAAAGTGCCCTCGACACCGTCAACCGAATAGTCCTGACTGATGCCGTGCTGGCGCCAGCGTACGCCCAGCGCTTGCAGCGCCATCAGCATGACGTGCGTGTCGTCCGACGCCAGCAGCTCATGAATCTCGGTAGTGCCGGCCGACAAGGCCGCCAGCAACAGGATGCGATTGGAAATGCTTTTGGATCCCGGCAAACGGACGACACCGTGAGCGCGCAGGGCCGGCTGCAGGTCAAGATAACGCGGTGCGTGTTTCATTCATTCACTCTTAATTTGCGACGGCGACTCGGCCGTCTCGATGGTCTGACCCCAGGCATGACGCGCTTGCTGTGCGCGAGCAAAGCAAGCTTTCAGACTCGTACCATCCCCTGTGGCCAGAAACGACCGAAGCTTGTCCAACTGAGCCATATAGGCGTCCAGTTCCTGAAGCAAAGCTGGTTGATTGGCCAAACTGATGTCACGCCACATTTCCGGAGACGAGGCGGCGATACGGGTAAAGTCGCGAAAGCCGCTGGCGGCGTATTGAAAAAGCAGATCGGCATTCTGACGCTGCGCCAGATCATCGACCAAAGCAAACGCCAGCAGGTGCGGCAAATGGCTGACCGATGCGAACACGGCATCGTGGTCTTGCGGCGTCAAGTAATGAATCAGGGCGCCGCAAGCCTGCCAGGCTTGGGTTACCCTGTGGACTGACTCGTTGTGGTTTTCCGCCAAGGGAGCGAGCACGACTTTTTTACCCTGATACAGCCCTGCCCAAGCGGCATCCGGCCCATTGCGCTCACTGCCCGCAATCGGATGTCCAGGCACGAACTGAGCGATCTTGGCTCCGAGCTCGGCGCGCGCGGCCGCGACCACATCGCACTTGGTGCTGCCGGCGTCTGTCACCACTGTCTCGGGTGCCAAATGGGGCGCCATCCGGGCGAGCAGGTCCTGGGTTTGCGCCACCGGTGTCGCCAGCAGCACCAAGTCGGCACCCGCCACAGCCATGGCAACATCGTCAGTGCCAACATCAATGATGCCGCGCGCCTGCGCCCGCGTCAGTGATGTCGCTGTACGGCTGACACCCACCACGTGCTTGACGGCGCCGGCCTGTTTCAAAGCCAGGGCAAACGAGCCACCGATCAGGCCCACGCCAAAAATTGTAATTTTATTCAACACAGGAATGACCCATTCATTCAGCGCGGCACCTCGATTAGGCCAGCGCTTTTTCGAGTGCAGTCAGGAAAGCCGCATTTTCTTCCGGCAAGCCAATTGATATCCGCAACCATTGCGGCAAACCATAGCTGCCTACGGGCCTGACGATCACACCCTGGTGCAGCAA
>JBBSSV010000194.1:0-4019 GCA_038241705.1 Burkholderiales bacterium
ATGACGCTGCACCAGCGATATCGAAGCGCGCCGATTCTTCAGCACGATTGCGACCGCCTGGTCATACAACGCATCGGCCTCGCCGCCGGATGACCCATCCACTGCAGTCCCCTCTGCACCTTCTTCCAACACGCCGCCTTCGAGGATGCCCTCGATATAACTAGGCTCACCCTGCTCTTTCAGATGATCGACTACCCGGTGAACTTCCTCATCGGAGACAAAAGCGCCATGCACCCGTACTGGGAAGGCGGTACCAGGCGGCATGTAAAGCATATCGCCCATACCCAACAGGGTTTCGGCGCCCATCTGGTCGAGGATGGTGCGCGAATCAATCTTGCTGCTGACCTGGAAGGCGATGCGCGTGGGGATGTTGGCCTTGATCAGGCCAGTGATTACGTCCACCGACGGACGCTGGGTTGCCAGGATCAGGTGAATGCCGGCAGCGCGTGCTTTTTGCGCAATCCGTGCAATTAACTCTTCTACTTTCTTGCCCACTACCATCATCAGGTCAGCCAGCTCATCAATGACGATGACGATGTTGGGCAGCTTTTCCAGGGGCTCGGGGGAGTCCGGCGTCAAGCTGAAGGGGTTGGGAATTTTTTCTTCCTTTTCTTCAGCTTCGGCAATCTTCTGGTTGTAGCCAGCCAGGTTACGCACGCCCATCTTGGACATGACCTTGTAACGCCGTTCCATTTCCGCTACGGCCCAATTCAGGGCGTGGCTAGCTTGGCGCATGTCGGTGACGACTGGCGCGAGCAGATGAGGAATGCCCTCATAGATCGACAGTTCGAGCATCTTGGGGTCGATCAGGATCAGCCGCACCTGACTCGGATCAGCTTTGTAAACCAGCGACAAAATGGTGGCGTTGATGCCTACCGACTTGCCTGAACCAGTGGTACCGGCGACCAGCAGGTGGGGCATCTTGCCCAAGTCGGCCGTGACCGGATGACCGGCAATGTCCTTGCCCAACGCTACCGTGAGGCTGGAGCGGCTGTTGCTATAGACTTCCGAACCCAGGATTTCGGTCAGGCGCACGATCTGGCGCTTGGGATTTGGCAACTCCAAGCCCATGTAGTTCTTGCCAGGAATGGTTTCGACCACACGGATGGAGGTCAGCGACAATGCTCGCGCCAGGTCGCGCACCAGGTTCACGATCTGGCTGCCCTTGACGCCAGTTGCGGGTTCAATTTCATAGCGGGTGATCACCGGCCCTGGATAGGCTGCCACCACCTTGACCTCGACACCGAAGTCTGACAGCTTCTTTTCAATCAGGCGGCTGGTGAATTCCAGGGTATCGACACTCACGGTTTCGGTGGCCTCGCCAGCCTCATCCAGCAGGCTCAGAGGGGGCAGGCTGCCATCCGCGTCCGAAAACGGGGCACTCTGGATCGATGGGGTGCTCTTGTCGTTGTCGCGACTCTTCTTGGCTGGCTTGGATGGGAGTGCTGGAGCCAGGGCGCTCTGAGGGGCCATCAGGGCAGGC
Source organism: Burkholderiales bacterium (assembly GCA_038241705.1). Lineage (GTDB taxonomy): Bacteria > Pseudomonadota > Gammaproteobacteria > Burkholderiales > Burkholderiaceae_D > JBBSSV01. The sequence continues at coordinate 1,484 of JBBSSV010000194.1, forward strand.
TGCTCAGATGTCGGCAAGATGGTTTCTGCCGAACGGGCACGCTCCTGTACCACTTCTTTGCGCTTGACTGTGGCAGCCTGACCGAACTGACGGTCCTGGCGTGCTTGCCAGCCGTTCTTCAGGCTCAAGAAGCTGCGCTCGACTGCCGAGCCGATTCGTTCGGCCATTCCCAGCCAGGACACCTGGAAAAATAGACTGAACCCCAGGCTGAAGAGCAGCAGGAAAAGCAGAGTAGCACCGGTAAAACCCAGGGTTGTCTGGCTGAAGTGACCAATCATTTCGCCCAGCACCCCGCCCGGCTCGCGCGGCAGAAAATTCATCAGGCTGTACATGCGGATGTACTCCATGCCCATGCTGCCGCACAGCAGCATGCCAAAACCCATGGTGCGAATCAGGCCAACGTGCCACGATTCCGGCTCGGGTGGTGCCTTGCCCGCCATTCTCTGCGGCAGGCGGCCATAGCCCAGCACCACAGCGCGCAGCAGCAGAATGCACCACCACCAGGCGGAAAAGCCGAAGACAAAGAGCATCAAGTCGGCGGTCCAAGCCCCAGCCCAGCCGCCCCAGTTATTCAACTCGGTGGCCATGCTGGCATGGGACCAGCCGGGATCGTCCTTGGAGTACGTCAGAAAACTCAGGATCAGATAAGCGGTCACGACAGCCAGGGCTAGCCAGCGGGCTTCGGACAGCAGCTTGACCATCCGCGAAGGCAGCGGCATCGGCGGTGGGCTGGCGTTGCGCATATAGGTGGAAGGAGCTTTACTCATACATTCTGCCAAGCGGTTTTATTCGGACCTGCTACCCAGGCCATCTGCGGGGCACAGGAATTGACCCCTCGAATGTTGGTCTATAATCTTAACCAGTTTTCAGGTCTGGTATGGCAGCCATGCAAGGCTATACGCCAATAACTGTGCTTTTTCCAGCTTTTGCGCCCGCCTGAAGCCCTGCTGTGCAAGTTCGCAGTGCGTTTTCCTTATTGTCGCAGGACGCCCCCAAGGCACACATTGTCGGCGCACCTGCTGAACATTCATTATTTTAAGAGCACCTATGGTCACTTCTAAACACGCGAAAGTCCTGATTGTTGGCTCCGGCCCGGCTGGTTATAGTGCGGCAGTGTACGCTGCGCGCGCCAACCTGCAACCCATGCTGGTTACCGGCATCGAACAAGGCGGCCAACTAATGACCACCACTGATGTCGAAAACTGGCCGGGCGACCCCATGGGTGTCCAGGGCCCGGATCTGATGCAACGACTGCTGCAGCATGCCGAGCGCTTCAATACTGAAATCGTCTTCGACCATATTCACACGGTGCACCTGAAGGAAAACCCCATGCGCTTGGTGGGCGACTCGGGTGAATACACCTGTGACAGCCTGATCATCGCTACTGGCGCCTCGGCTCAGTACCTGGGCCTGCCTTCTGAAGAAGCCTTCATGGGCAAAGGCGTATCTGCCTGTGCCACCTGCGACGGTTTCTTCTATCGTGACCAAGAAGTGGCCGTGATCGGCGGCGGTAACACGGCCGTAGAAGAAGCACTGTATCTGACAAACATTGCCAAGAAGGTGACCCTGGTGCATCGCCGCGACAAACTGCGCGCCGAACCCATCCTGATCGACCGACTGATGGCGCATGTCGAAGAAGGCAAGATCGAGGTTAAATGGAACCACACCTTGGATGAGGTCGTGGGCGACACCAGTGGTGTGACCGGCATCCGCATTAAGTCCACGGCGGACGGCATGGTAACGCCCGTCAAGCTGCATGGCGTTTTTATTGCAATTGGACACAAGCCAAACACCGGCATTTTCGAAGGCCAAGTCGAGATGAAAAATGGATACATCCTGACCAAGACTGGCCTGGAAGGCATGGCCACGTCGACCAACCTGCCGGGTGTCTTTGCTGCAGGCGACGTCCAGGACCATATCTATCGTCAAGCCATCACCAGCGCCGGCACCGGCTGCATGGCGGCGCTGGACGCCCAGCGTTACCTGGAAGGTCTGGAAGACTGAGTCTCTGCTGGCAGGACTCGTCAGATGGCATGGCAGGCCGCATGCTGCCTGACCGAAGGAGAGAAGAATGGGTGCCGCTTCCATCAAGAATTTTTCTGGTCTGAAAGCCCTGCGCAAGAACTTGAAAGAGCAGGAGACGCGACGACTGCAGGCCGAAGCCCAACGTCAGCAACAAATCCGCCAGGCTGCTCTGGAAACAGACCTGTTCCGCCGCGCCATGGGACAGGTCACTCCTCTGCCGCCCTGCGACCGTTTCATGCCGCTTCCCGCCTATCCCCTGCCGATTGCCCGTCACCATCTGGCAGACGAACAAGCCGCTCTGCGCGAATCGCTATCCGATGAATTCAGCGTCGATACCCTGCTGGAAACCGATGAAACCCTGAGCTTCGCCCGGCGCGGCATCGGCCCAGATGTGGTGCGCAAGCTGCGCCGGGGGCATTGGGTGATCCAGGCGCAGTTGGACCTGCATGGTCTGCGCCGTGACGAGGCGCGGGAAGCGCTGATCCTGTTCATCCGCAGCGCCACCAAGCGG
>JBBSSV010000195.1:0-3995 GCA_038241705.1 Burkholderiales bacterium
CTGACCCCAACTTTGCATGGTGCCGGTCTCCCCTACACCTGACAACAACAAGCCTTCAATGAAAAAAATAGATGTAAAACTGCTGGATGCTCGGATGGCAGACTGTCTCCCCGAACACGCCACCAGCGGCAGCGCTGGTCTAGATCTGCGCGCCTGTCTGGAAGAAGCACTGACTTTGCAGCCGGGCGAAACCCGGCTGATCCCCACGGGTCTGGCCATTCACATTGCTGACCCCGGTTACGCCGGTTTGATCCTGCCGCGCAGTGGATTGGGACACAAGCATGGCATTGTCTTGGGTAATCTGGTCGGGCTGATCGACTCGGATTACCAGGGCCCGCTGATGGTCTCGGCCTGGAATCGCAGCACGGTGGCTTTCGTGATCCAGCCAATGGAACGCCTGGCGCAGCTAGTAGTGGTGCCGGTCCTGCAAGTTGGTTTTAACGTGGTCAACGAATTCGGCCAAAGTGACCGGGGCCTTGGCGGCTTTGGCAGCACCGGCCAACATTGATGGAGACTCCCATGTCCTTGACTGTCCCTGCTACGTCTTCACACTCCCAACATTCTTCCTCTATTCTGGGACGTGTCGCTGTCTTGTCACTGACCCTGCTGCTAGGCGCTTGCGCCAGCCAGATGCCTAGCCAAACGCCGACCAAGACCGTGCCGACAGCCAGCACGGCTGAGCGCTCTGCTCTGCGCAAGATGGTGGCGCAACAGGACCGTCTGTATCGCGTCGCCGCGCCCTTGATGATACAAAACGCAGAACTCTGCGCCAGTCATGCCCGCAATCTGCTGGGTTTCACCGCCAAGAACCAGTATTCGTACACCAGCGCCCTGATCGAAGAAGCACGGTCCGTTCTGGGCCTAGACGAGCGCTTGCAGGTTATGGGCATACTACAAGGCAGCGGCGCAGACAAGGCTGGACTGCGACGCGGCGACAAATTGATCACCGTCGAAGGTCAGCCAATGCCGACAGGCCCCGGTGCCGAGCGCCAGGCCGCCACGCTGCTCGTACCATTGGTTGCACCGCAAGGCGGACGCGATGGCCTGCAACTGACAGTGCTGCGCGGTGGCGCCAACATGGCGCTAAGCATTCCCTTCACCCGTGGTTGTGGCTACAGCATCGAAGTCGGCAACGCCGATCTGGTCAATGCCTACGCCGATGGCCGCCGTATTCTGATCACCCGCGGCATGATGGACTTCACGCAGTCTGACACTGAGTTGGCCTATGTTCTGGCCAAGACTATCGCCCATAACGTATTCCAGCACGCCAGTGAACTCAATATGCATGCGACGTTGGAAGGTGTCATCGAGAATCTATCTCAGGTGCAACCCGACGAACAGACTCTCGCCGGCAGCAATGGCATCAAGCCCATGCCGGCTGAACTTGACGCCCAGGCAGACCGGCTTGGACTTTATCTTGCGGCACGTGCGGGCTACAGCGTGGATGGTGCGGTCTCGTTCTGGCAACGACTGGAGCGGCAATACCCTACCTCGGTACGCAACGGCTACAGCGCACTGCACCCGCAATTCCACGCTCGCCTGCCGGTCCTGCGCAATACCGTGATCGAAATTCTGGGGCGCCTGGCCAGCAACGCTCCGCTGCAGCCATAAGTCAAAATGGGCTGACTGAGGCACAAGCGTCGCTTCAGTCAGCCCATTGAAAAAGGGCCAGATCACCGCAATGGCGATCTGGCCCTTTTTGCATCTGCCTTATTCAAGCAGATCAGACAACTTATTCGACTTCGAGGGTTTCCTGAGGCGCCGCCGGAGGCGTAGTGTCGCCTTCGCTAAACTCAAGCGTGATCTTCTCGTCTTCGTCCAGGTCAATGGTGACTCGGCCACCATCGGTCAAGCGACCAAACAGCAGTTCGTCGGCTAGGGCCTTGCGAATCTGGTCCTGAATCAGACGCGCCATCGGACGTGCGCCCATCAACGGATCGAAGCCTTCCTTGCCCAAGTACTTGCGCAACGGATCGGTAAAGATGGCCTCAACTTTTTTCTCGTGCAGCTGCTCTTCCAGCTGCATCAGGAACTTGTCGACTACGCGCAGAATGACTTCTTCATCCAGCGGACGGAAGCTGATAATAGAATCCAGACGGTTGCGGAACTCAGGCGTGAATATGCGCTTGATATCCACCATTTCGTCGCCGGCTTCCTTCTTGTCGGTAAAGCCGATGGAGCGCTTCTGCAGGCTTTCTGCACCCGCGTTGGTGGTCATGATGATGATAACGTTGCGGAAGTCGGCCTTACGTCCATTGTTATCGGTCAGTGTGCCATGGTCCATTACCTGCAGCAAGATGTTGAAAACGTCCGGATGCGCCTTTTCAATCTCGTCCAGCAGTAGCACGGCATGGGGCTTCTTGGTGATGGCCTCAGTCAGCAACCCGCCTTGGTCAAAGCCGACATAGCCTGGTGGCGCACCAATCAAACGACTAACTGCGTGCCGTTCCATGTATTCCGACATATCGAAACGGATCAGCTCCACGCCCAAAGTAAAGGCCAATTGGCGCGCCACCTCGGTCTTGCCCACACCGGTCGGGCCAGAGAACAGGAAGGAACCAATCGGTTTGTCGGTCTTGCCCAAGCCGGCACGCGCCATCTTGATGGCGGAAGCCAGCGCATCGATGGCGGGCTCCTGGCCAAAGACCACGTTTTTCAGATCACGATCAATGGTTTGCAGCTTGATCCGATCGTCTTGATTGACCGACTGGGGCGGAATCCGCGCGATCTTAGAAATGATTTCCTCGATCTCGGCCTTGCCAATGGTTTTTTTCTGCTTGGACTTGGGCAGGATGCGTTGAGCGGCACCGGCTTCATCGATCACGTCAATTGCCTTATCGGGAAGATGGCGGTCGTTAATGAAGCGCGCCGACAGCTCAGCCGCTGAAGTCAGGGCGGCGGCGGCATACTTGACACCATGATGCTCTTCGAAACGGCTCTTCAGGCCACGTAGGATCTGCACGGTCTGTTCTACCGACGGCTCGTTGACATCGATTTTCTGGAAGCGACGGGCCAAGGCATGGTCTTTTTCGAACACACCACGATATTCGGTGTAGGTAGTTGCGCCGATACACTTCAGCTGGCCGCTGGACAGAGCCGGCTTAAGCAGATTAGAAGCATCGAGCGTACCGCCGGAAGCGGAACCAGCACCGATAATGGTATGAATTTCATCGATGAACAGGATACCGTTGTCGGCTTCTTTAAGCTGTTTGAGAACGGCCTTCAAACGCTGCTCGAAGTCACCGCGGTACTTGGTGCCAGCCAGCAAGGCACCCATATCCAGCGAATACACCACTGCGTTTTCCAGGATCTCCGGTACTTCGCCCTGAGTGATGCGCCAGGCCAAGCCCTCCGCAATTGCGGTTTTGCCTACGCCAGCTTCGCCTACCAGCAACGGGTTATTTTTGCGACGACGGCACAAGGTCTGTACCACGCGCTCAACTTCCGAATCGCGCCCGATCAGTGGATCGATCTTGCCTTCATTCGCCAGTTTATTGAGGTTCTGGGTGTACTGGTCCAGCGGGCTTTCTTTTTGCTGACCTTCGGAGGCCAAGTCTTCGGGACCGTCAGTCGCCTTGGACGTGGCGTCACCCTGTTGATCCTTGCGCACACCATGAGAAATGAAGTTGACCACATCCAGTCGTGTCACCCCCTGCTGGTGCAGATAGTAGACAGCGTGGGAATCCTTTTCGCCAAAAATAGCGACCAGAACGTTCGAGCCAGTGACCTCCTTTTTGCCATTAGACGATGACTGCACGTGCATGATGGCGCGCTGGATCACGCGTTGGAACCCGAGTGTTGGCTGAGTGTCGACCTCAGTCGTGCCTTGCACGGTGGGGGTATTGTCCCCGATGAAACTGGTCAGGGTCTTGCGCAACTCTTCAACGTTGACTGCGCAGGCCCGCAGCACTTCTGCTGCGGAAGGGTTATCGAGCAAGGCCAGCAACAGATGTTCCACAGTTATGAACTCATGCCGGGCCTGTCTTGCTTCGACA
>JBBSSV010000196.1:0-3988 GCA_038241705.1 Burkholderiales bacterium
ACAGCCATAATCAGTCAAGGAGGAGCTCCAAGCTGGCCGATCGCACTGGCTCGAAAAAAATTATTAGACCAGAATGTACTGTCCGGAGACTTATCACTATCTCATGTTGTAGCGCAGAAACCAAACGGCGCTTGCCATACGCTGGGAGCGGGCCGGATAATGAACAACGCTTTTTTTACCTTACCTTCTTTTTGCTTATTTTCTCGCATGCTTATCCGCCGTAACTCCATAGAAAAAGAAGAATCTCGACGGCCGCGCCGGGAGCGCTCGCTTCCGCTTGGCGTCCAGCGTCGCACGCCGCGCTATGCGCCCATCACGCTGTCGGAAATGGATGGCGTACGGTATTTGCATTTCGGCAGCGAATGGGTTCAGGGTGCCATGCGCATCAGCCAGCCGGATGCTCTGGAGCTGGAATATGCACAGCAGATGATGAGCTGGATGCTGTTCTTGCCGCAACCACGTCACATTGTGCAGTTGGGCCTGGGGACAGGCGCGCTGACCAAATTCTGCTACCGCCATTTTCCTGATGCAGCCGTGACAGCGGTCGACCTGAATCCAGAGGTGATCCAAGTTAGCCATTCCATGTTCAACCTGCCGCAACCGGATGGCCGGCTCGCAGTGCTGGAAATGGATGCGCTGGATTACGTCAGCGATGCGCGCCAACGCAGCAGACGCCCGCGCATTGATGTGCTGCAGGTGGATTTGTATGACTCGACTGCGCGCGGTCCCATTCTTGACACACCCGAGTTTTATGCCGCCTGCGCCCACAGCATGAGCGCGAACGGCATTCTGACGGTCAACCTGTTTGGCGACCATCCCAGTTACGAAAAGAATCTGGCAGCCATGGGGCCAGCCTTTGCTTGCGTCCTGTGCCTGCCTCCGGTACATCAGGGCAATGTAGTCGCCCTGGCGTTCAAGTCCATGCCCACCTTTGACTGGACGGCACTGAGCCACCAAGCCGCGGCTTTAAGCTTGGTCAGCGGCATGCCTACTGGGAATTGGGTGCCAGGCCTGCAAGCCGCTTGGAAAGACTGGGCCGCGCTGTACGCTTGAACAGGATTACAAGGCTACGATGGAGTGGATGGCTTCAGTCGACCTTCATGCACCATCTGTTGCAAGGCGCTGAACACATTCGGATAGCGCAAGCGCATCCGGAGCTCCTGGCGCAGACGCTGATTGTCCAGCCGGCGCGACTCCGACATGAAAGACAATAACATGGGCGACACCACGGATGTCAAGGCTATGCGTGACAGGCGTGGGGACCGAGGTAGCGCAGCGGCATCTGCGACCAGATCAAAATACTCTCCCATCTGCAACTCATCATCGTCCACCGCGTGATAAACACGATTGGCTTTGGCGTGAAACAGGGCTCGGACGATGATGCGCGCCAGGTCGTCAGCATGGATGTGGTTGGTGTACACATCTTCCGCCGGCAACAATGCCGGCGTGCCTTTGCGCAAGCGCTCCAGTGGCAACCGCTCGGGCGCGTAGATGCCGGGCACACGTAGAATCGCCAGGTTCCCGCCGCTGCGGATGGCCCAGCGTCGTAATCGTTGTTCGGCATCAACCCGGCGCACGGCCCGAGGACTGCCTGGATTGACAGGCCGGGTTTCGTCAAAGCGCGCCCCGCTGCAATCGCCATAAACCCCGCTGGTACTGACATAAACCAGGTTGGCATGCTCGGGTAAAATGGCAATCAGATTCCGGGTGCGATAGTCAATCGGGGCCGTTTGCGCGGGCGGGGCCAGATGAATGACGTGGTGGGCCAATCCTGCCAGACGTTTCAGACTCGCTGGCTGATCCAGGTCGGCCAATACCGGTACTGCGCCTGCGGCGCGCAAGGCGGTAAAACGGGCGCGTTGCGTTGTAACGGCAAACACTCGAAACCGGGAGCGCAACAGGGGTAGCAAGCGCATGCCTACATCGCCACAGCCCACAATCAAAAGTCGCGACTTGCCCCAGCGGGATTTCTTAGCCAAGGCATCGACTGCCCCGGACATGTTCTTATCCAATTCATTGTTCATGGTAGAGATTGTATGAGTTTCCAGGTAATCGTTCATCCCAGCGGCCGCGAGTTCACGTGTGAAGACGGCGAAACCGTCTTGGCAGCCTCAATTCGGGCGGGCGTCGGCCTGCCCTATGGTTGCAAAAATGGTGCGTGCGGCAGTTGCAAGGGCAAGCTGCTGTCCGGCAGCGTCAGCCACAAGCCGCATCAGGAAAAAGCCTTATCAGTACTAGAAGAAGAGCGTGGCACAGCCCTGTTCTGCTGCGCCCTGCCCCATTCCGATTTGACCATCGAAGTACGCGAAGTCGTCGGTGCGGGCGACATCCAGATCAAGACGTTGCCGACCCGGATTGCCAGAATGGAGCGCGCCAATGCTGACGTGATGATTCTGTCGCTGCAATTGCCGGCTGCTGAGCGCTTGCAGTTCAAGGCTGGTCAGTATCTTGACTTCCTGCTGAAGAATGGCGTACGTCGCAGCTACAGTCTGGCCAATGCGCCGCATGAAGAAGGCTTGCTGACGCTACACGTTCGCCATGTGCCGGGTGGTCTGTTTACCGACCATGTGTTTGCCAGCATGAAGACGCGCGAAATTTTGCGCTTCGAAGCGCCGCTAGGCACCTTCTTCCTGCGCGAGGAGTCGGATAAACCCATCATCCTGCTGGCATCCGGCACCGGCTTTGCGCCGGTCAAGGCCATGGTCGAACACGCCGCTTACCTAGGCTTGAAGCGGCCCATGGTGCTGTACTGGGGCGGACGTCGTCACGACGATCTGTACATGGATGCCCTAGCCCGGGAATGGACACAGACGCTGCCGCATTTTCGCTACGTACCGGTGATATCCGATGCCCAGGCGGAAGATGCCTGGCAGGGCCGCAGCGGTTTGGTGCATCAGGCCGTGATGCAGGATTTCCCGGATCTGTCTGCACACCAGGTTTATGCCTGCGGCAATCCGGCCATGGTGGAGGCCGCGCAGCAAGACTTCCTGGCCCAGGCCGGCTTGCCGGCAGACGAGTTCTTTGCCGACGCCTTCCTTAACGAGGCCTATCTGGCAGCCAGTTGATGTCTGTAGCCCGACACTTGCTCCGTATTGCGTGCAGGGGCTTTGACGTAACACGGCAAAGCCCCTAACATCTGCGTCAGCCTGGGCATACGGCGTAAGCCTTTTTATCCCCCTTTTCATCATTTATCCCGGAGCAGCGCCGATGGAATTCAGCCAATATCCCGTCCATACTCTTTTGTCGATTACCAACCGGCCTGACTTAGTGTTTACCGAAGGTCAGGGCATGTGGCTGACGGATCATACCGGCAAGCGCTATCTGGATTTCCTGCAAGGCTGGGCAGTTAACTGCCTCGGCCATTCGCCGCAATGCGTTCAGGATGCCTTGGTCAAACAAGCCGGACGCCTGATCAACCCTTCCCCTGCCTTTTACAACGAGCCGGCCATCCGTCTGGCCGAGACACTGACCAAACACTCCTGCTTTGATCGGGTGTTCTTTGCCAACAGCGGCGCCGAAGCCAATGAAAGCGCGATCAAGCTGGCCCGTAAATGGGGCCAGTTGCATCCCAATGCCGCTGGTGACAACCGCTTCGAGATCATCACCTTTGAACACAGCTTTCATGGACGCACACTGGCGACCATGTCTGCCAGCGGCAAGACCGGGTGGGATACGCTGTTTGCACCACAGGTACCAGGCTTTCCCAAGGCCCACTTGAATGATCTGGACAGCGTCAAAAGCCTGATCACCGACAAGACCATTGCCATCATGCTGGAGCCGGTACAAGGCGAAGGCGGGGTCCTGCCGGTGGCGCCAGCATTCATGCAGGCCTTGCGTGCCCTGACCCAGGAGCACGACCTGCTGCTGATCGTCGATGAAGTCCAGACCGGCATGGGCCGTACCGGCGAACTGTTTGCCTACCAACTGTCTGAGATCGAGCCTGACATCATGACGCTGGGCAAGGGCATCGGTGCTGGTGTGCCGCTGG